>DAITOE010000059.1:8107-9441 GCA_036834245.1 Clostridia bacterium
GCCCTGGGCCTGCTGGTGCGGGACAACGGCATCATCTCTGAGATGGGCATCATCATCGGCCGGGGGGCCGCCCTCTCCGCCACCATGGTGCTGCTGGTCCTGCCCCTGACCCTGGCCTTCTGTGACCGGCTGATCATGAAAACCAACCTGAAACCCAGAAAGGCACGCCATGAAACCACGCACTAAAACCTTCTTAACCCTGATGCTGCTGGCCTTGCTGGTGGTGAATCACGCCGCGGCAGCGGTCCACAAGGACGAGGTGGTCTACGTCAGCCTGGACCCCCAGGGCCAGCCTGAACAGGTCTATGTCATCAACGCCTTTGAGGCGGACGAGGCAGCGCAGGTCACCGATGAGGGGCGTTATGACCAGGTGATGCCCCTCAAAGAGGTGGCAGGCTTCCAGTTCCAGGACAACCAGGCCGCCTTCACCATGCAGCCCGGCCGCTTCTCCTACCAGGGCAACCTGGACAGCACCGCCCTGCCCTGGCTGTTTGACCTGTCCTACACCCTCAACGGCCAGCCCGTGCAAGCGGAGGACCTCTCCGGGGCCGATGGCGCCCTTGCCATCAAACTCGTGGTCAAAGTCAATGAGGACCTGCGGGCCTATGCCGATGCCCTCACCCTGCAGATCACCTTCACCCTGGACGGGGACCGCTGCTTCAACATTGAAAGTGAAAAAGCCACCTACGCCCTGGCGGGGGGCAACCGCACGCTAAGCTTTGTGGTGCTGCCCGGTCAAAGCGCCGAATATGACATCACCTGCCAGGTGGTGGATTTTGCCATGGCGGATGTCCAGCTGGCGGGGGTACGCATGGGGATGGATGCCCAGATGTACCAGGACGTGGCCGCCAGCTCCCTGGTGGGCTCCCCCCTGGAAGGGGCGGTCTCCGGCCTGATGCGCAACATGCTGGACCGCATGCAGGGCCTGCCCCTGCGCTCCTTCACTGGGGAGAACAACCAGGTGCGCAGCCTGCAGTTCGTGATGATGTTGCGGGGCATCAAACCCCTGGAGAAGGAAAACGGCCAGACAACGGACAATCCCTGAACGGTCAGGGTCAGGCTCTTCAAAAAATAAATCAAGGGCGGTTTCAGCGGGCGCAGCCTGCTGAGACCCAGTCCCCAAAGCGGCCTTCCTGCATGAAGCCCGCCTTTAGGTGTCGACAAAGTGTCTGCGGACACTTTGTCGTTTAAGAGGAACGGGCATGTTCGCCTGGTCACTTCGTTCCCGGCCGGCGAACATGCGAGGAATGAATTGCTTCGCAATTCGCCCCGCCCGCCCGGCAGAGCCGGGCGATACGATTTCACTCAGAGGGCTGTGCCCTCTGAAACTCCCC
>DAITOE010000060.1:0-2563 GCA_036834245.1 Clostridia bacterium
CCGCCCGTCCATTTGCAGGATGAGCCCCTGTTCCATCAGCTGGTCCAGGCGGCCTTCCAGATGCGCCGCAAAACCCTGGTGAACAACCTGGTCCATGCCTTCCCCGTCAGCAGGGAACAAGCCCAGGATGTGCTGGTCAAAGCGAGCCTGCCCCAGCAGGTGCGGGGCGAGCGCCTCAGCCTGGAAGAATTCGCCGGCCTGAGTAACGAACTGGCTGAATTATTAAAAATACCAGAAAAACGTAACAATATCGTAATAAGTCTTTACAAAACAGAAACAATGTGATAGCATGGGCTCATCAAACGCGAGGTGAATCAAATGAAGCGTGGGAAGAGCGTATCGGTCCTGTTGACGGCATGCCTGCTGTGTATGTCTGTTTTGTTTTCCGCCCATGCGCAGCGCTATGAAACCCTGCGGCCCGGCGCCCAGGGGGAGGCGGTGCATGCCCTTCAGTCCGGCCTGAAGGCCCTGGGCTATCCCGTTGAAGTGGATGGCAAATATGGCAGGCAGACCAGCCAGTTTGTCAGCGCCTTCCAGCGGCAGAACCGCCTCACCGCCGATGGCTTGGCCGGTGACCGGACCTTGACAGAGCTGTACCGCCAGGTGCCCCAGTTCAAGCCGGACAGCCCCCAGGCTGGCGTGAATACGCCGCCACCCTCAAGCCCCTCCAGCCCCACCACCCAGCCTGAAACCGGTGCCTCCGGCGCCGCCTATGTCTATACCAGCAACCGGGGCGCCCTCAATGTGCGCAACCAGCCCAAATACGGCCAGACCACCATCGGCCAGCTGCCCTTTGGCACCCAGGTCACCATCCTCTCCACCACCGGCTCCTGGACCCGCATCAGGGCCAATGGCCTGGAGGGCTTCGTGGTGTCCTCCTTCCTGCGGCAAGACCCGGTTGCCACCCCTGCGCCAGGCACGTCCAGCCCAGCGCCCACTGCCACGCCGGCCCCTGCACTGCCCACCAGCCCGCCGCCCGCTTCATCGGGCAGCGCCCTGGTGATTACCGGCAACCGGGGCAGCCTGAACCTGCGGGACAGGGCTTCCTATTCCGGCACGGCCATCCTGCAGATTCCCTACCAGGAGACAGTCCAGGTGCACAGCCGCAAAGGGGCCTGGACCCAGGTTACCTACCAGGGGGTCACCGGCTTCGTGGTGGACAGCTTCCTGCGGCATCAAACCGGCCAGAACCCCCTGCCCACAGAAAGCCCGACACCGGTTCCCAGCCCGACTGAGCAGCCCACGGAAGTTCCCCGTCCGACTGAACAGCCCACGGCGGCCCCAGGACAGCAGGGCACCGCCTTTGTGAATACCGCAGGCAAGCGTACCCTCAACTTCCGCAGCACTCCCAACACCGGCAACAACATCATCGGCCAGCTTCCTTCCGGGGAAGCCCTCCTCCTCATCAACCGGGGGGACACCTGGTGCGAAGTCATCTATAACGGCCGCCAAGGCTTTGTCATGACCTCCTTCCTGCGCTTCCCCACCGAACCCACCACTAGCCCCACGGCGGCTCCCACCGAAACACCCACCCAGGCACCCACCCAGGCGCCTGCCGAGACGCCCACGCCCAGCCCCAGCCCCACAGCGGCGCCCACGGAAGCGCCCCTCTTTCCCCGCACCCTGCGCCCCGGCGACAGGGGGGAGGACGTCCTGGAGCTGCAAACCCGCCTCATTGCCCTGAAGTACACCGTCTCCAAAACCTCTGCCTATGATGCCATGACCCAGGAAGCGGTCCGCCATTTCCAGCTGCAAAACTCCCTCACCGTGGACGGCCTCTTTGGCAGCAACACCGCCCAGATCCTGCTATCCGGCAGCGCCCGGGCTGCAGACAGCCCCGCCCTCTCCTACAAGACCCTGCGCATCGACCAGCGGGACGGCAGCGACAAGGCCATCACCCGGATGCAGGAGGCCCTGAAGAACCTGGGCTTCCCCCTCACCGTCAACGGCCGCTATGATATTCCCACCCACCAGGCGGTGGTCGGCTTCCAGCAGCGCAATGACCTGCCCATCACCGGCATCGCCAACCCCCACACCCAGGCCACCATCTTTTCAGGCGGCGCCAAGGGCTATGCCACCCCCGTCGCAGAGCTGGGCGCCGGCGAAGGCAAGGGGGAAGGGCCCTCCTCCTCCCAGGTCAAGCTGCTGCACTGGTTCAATGACATCAAGCCCCGGGTGGCCGCCGGCCAGCGGGTCACCGTTCATCACCCAGCCAGCGGCATCAGCTTCACCATCCGCTTCTATTCCATGGGCAACCACGCCGATTCCGAGCCTGCCACCTGGCGGGACACCCAGCTGATGAACCGGGCCTTCGGCACACCTTCCTGGAACATCAACACCGTCTACATCAAATTGCCCGACGGCCAGTGGACCCTGGCGGCCATGCACAACCGCCCCCATCTGTCAGGCGCCATCAACGCCAACGGCTTTGGCGGCCACCTCTGCATCCACTTCCTCCGGGACACCGATGAGGTCAACAAAAACGACCCGGACTACGGCGCTTCCAACCAGCGGGCCATCCGCAAAGCCTGGAAAGGGATGACCGGGGAGGATGTGGAGTAGG
>DAITOE010000060.1:2663-9428 GCA_036834245.1 Clostridia bacterium
GTTATTTTTTCAGAATCAGGAAGGCCAGCAGCGCCACCACCCCCAGGGCGAACAGGATCAGCCCGAAGGACAGGGTGCGCAGCATCCGCCTGGCCGTGTCCTGGAAGGTGGTCCACATGGCGGCATACATCATCACATAGTGATAGGGCTCCCGGGGGCTCAGGCCAAAGGCCCGGCGCCAGGCAGCGCTCACCTTGTCTGCAAAGCGGCCCAGGGTGTAGGTGAAGCGGTTGCCCACCGGCACCACGCTGGGGCCGGTGCGGGTTTTCAGCACTGTGCGCATCAGCAGAAGGGACACCCCGTCCATGCTGATTTCCAGCAGCCGGGCGATGAAGGTCAACACCGCGCTGAAGGCGAAATAGACTTTCTCAAACAGCAGGTCCAGGGGCGTGGCCACAAAATAGCCCAGCTTCACCAAGCGGTTCACCAGGGGCCGGTACAGTCCGTCCTCGATGTCCAGCCACTGGGGCCAGCGGTTCACATACACGGCCTGCCCCTGCTCGTTTTTTGCAGTCAGCCACAGCCGCACCACCGTGACATACAGGATGACGCCCAGCAGCAGGGATTTCCCGCCGCCCATCAGGTTCACCCCGGCCAGGTAGTGCACGGCATGGGCCGGCTCGTGAGCCTTGAGGAAGGGCAGGGCGCCGTTGGCAAGCGTGGTGAGGATGCCTTCCGGGTACAGGCCCAGCACAAACAGCACCAGGGCCGAACCCCCCAGGGCCAGGCCGGACAGCGGGCGCATGGAGGGGCCCATCCGGTCGAAGGCTTCCTGGTTCTTGTCGTTCTTCTGGATGAACAGGGCGAAAAACAGCTTGAGCATGTAGCAGAAGGTCAATCCGCCGGTGATGACAAACAGCCATTCTGCAATCTGATAGGGCAGGGCGCTGTGGCCCAGCTCCTGCAGGTGGACGATGTATTCCACAATGCTTTCATGCAGCAGGGTTTTGGAGGCGTAGCCGCTGAAGAAGGGGATGCCCGAGATGCTGGCCGCCCCCACCAGGAAAATCAGCATCAAGCCGGGCTTCTTCCGGCCATAGCCCTTCACCTCGTTCAAATCCAGCTTGTGCACGTTCAGGTACACCACGCCGGCTGCCATGAACAGCACCAGCTTGATCATGCTGTGGTTCAGCATGTGCAGCACCGTCCCCTGGGCGGCCAGGGCATTGTGCTCGCCCAGCAGGTCCTGCATGCCGATGCCAAAGAGGATAAAGCCGATCTGGCTCATGGAGGAACAGGCCAGGGTGCGCTTCAAATCAATGGAAAACAGCGCCAGCACCGCCCCCAGCAGCATGTTGATGAGGCCGATCCCCAGCAGTAGCTGGCCCCAGAGCACATCTCCCGCAAACATCCGGGTGGAAATCACCAGGATGCCAAAGATGCCCACCTTGGTCAATACACCGCTGAGCAGCGCGCTGGCCGGCGCCGGGGCCACCGGGTGGGCCTTGGGCAGCCACACATGCAGGGGCACCATGCCGGCCTTGGCGCCAAAGCCTGCCAGAATCAGGCTGCCCGGTAAATACAGATCCGCCACGTCCATGGTGGCGATGGCTGCCTGGATGCCCTCAAACTGCAGGGTGCCCGTGCGCTGGTATAGCATCATCAGGCCCATCAGCATGGTCATGCCCCCCAGGATGGCAATGGCCAGGTAGGTCTGTCCCGCCCGCATGGCACCTGGGGTTTGCTCGTGAATCACCCAGCAATAGCTGGTGAAGGACAGGATTTCAAAGAAGAGGAAGGTGGTAATCAGATCGTCCGACAGGAAGACCCCCAGGGTGGCCCCCAGGGTCAGCAGGGTGAACAGGGCATAGCGGCCCTTGGCATGGCCGTGGTTGAAGTACTGCGGCGAAAACAGGGAGGTCATCATCCACATAAAGGCGGCAATCAGGGCATACAGGGCCCGGAAGCCGTCAGCCTTCAGCCGGATGCCCATGTTCAGCACCCGGGCCGTGGCAAAGGTATAGGTCTGCCCGGTGGCAAACAGCACAGCAGCCAGGGCGCACACCAGGACGCTGACGCCCGCCATCAGGAGGATGCCGGCTTCCGCCTTCTTCCTTGAAACGGCAAAGGCAGGCACCGCTGCAAGCAGCGGCAGCGCGACCATGAGGGGGAGGATCCAGTTCATGTAAGCTGCACCTCCTTAAACCGCGCCACGGGCTGTGTTGTTGAGGAAGTTGAGCAAAGGGGCGCTGTACAGGCTCAGGGCCAGGATCAGGGCGCTCAGCCCGGCCAGCAGGACGCTGAAATTGGTCTCAACGGGCTGCCAGGCCGCCAATTTGGAGGGGCGGGTGTACATGGTCACCGCAGGCACCATCAGGTAGATGCCGGTGAGCAGCGCGCTGATGAGCAGGGCCACGATGCCCAGGATGGGCAGGGTGCCGCCCACCTGTGCCGCAGCGCCGGCCAGGTACCATTTGCTGATGAAGCCGATCAACGGCGGCAGCCCTGTCATGGCCAGGGACCCCAGGGTGAACAGGGCGGCCAGCAGCGGCAGCTGCCTGCCGATGCCCCGCATCTCGCCTACGTCATAGATGTGGGCCCGTTCATTGAGCACCCCGGTAATTAAAAACAGGGTGATTTTCATCAGTGCATGGAACACCAGGTGCATCAGGCCCGCCGCCAGGCCATGGGGGGTGAGGAGCATGGCGCCGAAAATGATGTAGGACAGGTTGGAGATGGTGGAGTAGGCCAGCCTGCGCTTCAAATGCTTTTCCTTCAGCGCCATGGTGCAGCCGTACACAATGGTAAAGGCGGACAGGGCCAGGGGCACATACTGGGCATAGCTGTCCCTGAGCATGGTGACCCCGAAGCTGAAATAGGTAACCCGCAGGATGGCGAACACGCCGGACTTGACCACCGCCACGGCATGCAGCAGGGCGGTCACCGGGGTGGGGGCCACCGCCGCTTCCGGCAGCCAGCCATGCACCGGGAAAACCGCCGCCTTCACCGAGAAGCCCAGGAAGCACAGCACATAGCCCAGGCGCAGCTGGGCGGAGTGGGTCAGGCTGACCCCCTGGAACAGGCCGCCGGGCACAAACTCTGTGGTCCCGCCGTAGTACACCAGGTACACCAGGCCGATGAAGGCAAAGGCCGAGCCCCCCAGGGAGTAGTACAGGTACTTCAAGCCTGCCTTGATGGATTTGGCGCTGCCGCCATGCATCACCAGAGGCAGGGTGGACAGGGACATGATCTCATAAAACACGTACAGGGTCAGCAGGTTGCCGCTCATGGCAATGCCCAGGGTGACGCCGTAGCTCATCAGAAAGAAGGAGAAGAAGGAGGTCTGTTTGCCGTGCCCCTTCATGTAGTCCGTGGCATACAGCAGCGAGACAGGCCACAAAAGGGCAATGATCCCGGCAAACACCTTGCCAAGGTCGTCCAGCTTCAGGGTGATGTCCAGAAAGTGGTTCAGGCTGATGATGTTGATGGCGGGCTGGTCTGCAATCAGGGCATAGAAGGTCAGGGTGCTGGCAAGCACCGCGCTGGTCATCATGTACAGGTCACGCCGTGCCTTTTCAAACCGGAACGCAGGCAGGAGCGCGCCGGCTACAATCGGCAGGGCAACAGCAAGGGCGAGTATCATAGCGCTCCTTTTAAGAGGGTGTTGATGACGTTGTCAAAATTCTCAATCATGATGCTGGGGAAGGCGCCCAGGATGATGATGGCCAGGGTCAAAATGCCAATGGGCACCAGCATCAGAAGGCCCGGGTCCTTCGCATCCTCCCGGATGGCGGGGGATTCCGTCTGGGCCATCCCGCCAAAGAAGGCGGACACGCTGGGGGGCAGCAGGTAGCCGGCCGTCAGCATGGCGGACACCAAGAGCACCGTGGGCACCAGCCAGCTGAACACCTGGGTGCCGGAGGTCAAGGCGCCTTCTGCAATATGCCATTTGGCGATGAAGCCACCCAAGGGGGGAATGCCCACCAGGGAGATGGCGCAGATGGTGAACATCCACATGGTCCAGGGCATGCGCTTGCCCAGGTTCTGCATCTCATCCACCCGTGAGATGCCGGCCTTCAAAATGATGGCGCCAGCGCACAGGAAGAGGGCATCCTTGGTGAGGGCGTGAAAGACAATCTGCAAAAAGGCACCTTCCAGGGCCATGGTATCCAGGATGAACACGCCGCACAGGACATAGCTCACCTGGGAGACGCTGGAGTAGGCCAGGCGCTTTTTAATCTGCTTCTCCCGCAGCGCCAGCATAGAGCCCATGAAGACGGTGATGGTGGCGCAGGCCAGCAAGGTCCACTGCACCCAGGTGCCCCTGATGAAGTCCGGCCCCACCACGTAGAAGATCATGCGGAAGATGCACAGCACCCCGGCCTTGGTGATGACACCGGACAAGACGGCGCTGGCGGGGGAGGGGGCCACCGGGTGGGCGGTGGGCAGCCAGCCGTGCATGGGGAACATACCGGCCTTGGTGCCAAAGCCGATCAGGGTAATCAGGATCACCGCCTGCATGGCCGCCAGGGGGAGGGTCAGCTGGTCCGTCATCAGGGAGCCGCCCGCCACAAAGAAGGTGGAGGAGATGTTGGGGGTCAGCATGAAGATGCCCAAGAGGCCCATGGTGGCACCAGCCACGGAATAGATCAGGTACTTGATGCCGGCTGCCACCGCCTCCTTGCTGCGGCTGTGCAGCACCATGGGCATGGAGATGAAGGTCATCATCTCAAAGAAGAGGTACATGGTGACCATGGTGCCCGACAGGGTCAGGGCAATCAGGGAGGCCAGGGTCATCAGGTAGAAGGCGTAATAGCTCTTCTCGTTCTGCTCATGCTTCATGTAGCCGAAGGAATAAAAGCCGGAGATGGTCCACATCAGGGCCATCACAGCGGAAAACACCCGGCTGGTGCCGTCAGAGCGCAGGGCGATGGGCAGGTCCTTGGTCATCTCAAACAAAACCAGGGTCTGCTCCCCGGACAGGGCTACCAGCAGCACCACGATGCATTCCAGCACCATTACCGCGCCCACAAAGATGCAGCGGTTGTTCCGGTTTTCGTTCACCCATGGCAAGAACATCACCAGGAGGGAACCCACCGCGGGCAATAAAATCGCAATGAGCAACAGCAAACCTTCCATACCTTGCAATCCTCCTTAGGAAAATGTCTTCAGGCCCGTCTCAATCACCCGCAGGATCGGCTCAGAGCCAATGCCCAGGTAGACAACAAGCAGCATCGATACAAACAGGGTGACCCCTGCATAGGCAGGCATCTTCGGGGTTTCAGGGTAGATGTGGTCCTCGGCGGGCTTGCGGTAGATGGACACCACCGTGTGCAGGAAATACACGCTGTTCAGCAGCGTGCTCAAGGCCAGGGCCAGCAGCACCATCACCCGCACCCAGCCGCCAATGGCGATGCCGGAGATGGCCAGGTTCAATTTCACAATGAAGCCGCCGGTGAAGGGAATGCCCACCATGCTCATGGCGGCCAGGGTAAACACGATGCCGGCCGGCACGTTGCGGTAGCCCGCGCCGTGGAGGTAGTGGAAGCGCTTCCGGTCCCCGGAGACGTTGATGAGCTCATAGGTGGACAGGAACAGCAGGGATTTGACCGCTGCGTGCACCAGCATCTGAAACAGCGCTGCCTCCACCCCGGCCCGGGTGCCGATGCCCAGGCCCATGTAGATATAGCCGATTTGGGCCACGGATGAATAGGCAATCATCCGCCGGATGTCCCGCTGGCTGATGGCCATGATGGAGCCGATGATCATCCCGGCCACGCCGCACACAAACAGGAACTGCGTAATCTGCTGGGAGATGATCACCTCCAGGCCGATGACCCGGTAGAAGAACTTGATCAATACAAAGATATAGGCTTTGCTGATGATTCCGCTTAAAATGGCGGCGGATACCGGCGGCGCAAAGGCATAGGTGTCCGGCGCCCAGCCATGGAAGGGGAACATGGCGCTTTTGATGGCCAGACCAGCCGTAATCAGCGCAATCACCACCGTGAGCGGCCCCAAGTGGTTGCCGGTTTCAACAATCTGCTGCACCGCTTCCTTTAAGGGCACCATCAACAGGTGGCCGGTGATGCCATACAGCATGGCAATGCCCATCAGCAAAAGGCCCGAGCCAAACAGGTGCATGATCATGTAGCGGGTGATGGCCACCAGGGTGTGCCCGTTTTGACGCACCACCACCAGGGCACAGCTGGCAATGGTCATGATTTCGATGAAGACATAGACGGTGAACAGGTCGTTGGTGAAAATCAACACCAGGACGGCGGCCAGGGCCAGGTCCACCATGATGCAGTACAGGTTGAACTTCTGTTCGCTCACAAAGCTTTCTGCATGGCGGAAGCCGGCGATGAGGGAAATGAACATCACCGCGGAAAAGCCGGTGGCCATCAGCGCCTCCAGGCGGCCGATGCGGATTTCATTGCCCCAGGGGGCCGGGAAATGCCCCATAATGAAGGGGTAGGCATCTTCCAATTGCAGGGTGAGGCGCAGGGTGAGGGCGGACAGCACCAGCACCGTGCCCACCACAATCAGGGTGAGGATTTTAGACACCCGGGCCTTGAACACCGAGGTGAAGATCCCGGCAGCCATGCACAGCAGGATGGAAAAGAAGGGGAAATTGTGCACCAGGGTCATCAGGCGTCCTCCCCTCTTGCCAGCATGGCAATTTCATCGATGTCCAGGGTGTGGTAGCGGCGGTAGAGGCGCACCGTCAGCGCCAGCATGATGGCGGTGAAGCTGACGGACACCACGATGCCCGTCAGCACCAGGCCGGCCGGGATGGGGTTGATGTAGGCGGTCACCTCCGTC
>DAITOE010000061.1:0-8172 GCA_036834245.1 Clostridia bacterium
CGGGGACGGCGTCATCATCCAGACCCCGGTGTACGGCCCCTTCATCACCGCGGTGGAGGAATGCGGCCGGGTGGTGATGGATGCGGGGCTGAAGCGGGACGACCAGGGCCGCTACACCATGGACTATAAGGCCATCGAGGGCTTCCTCAAACAGGGCGCCCGGCTGATGCTGCTGTGCAGCCCCCACAACCCGGTGTCCCGGGTGTGGAGCCAGGAGGAACTGCGGGTGCTGCTGATGCTGCTGAACCGCTACCGGGCCCGGCTGGTGTCTGATGAAATCCATGCCGATTTTGTGTATGCTCCCCACCGTTTTGTGCCCGTCCTCTCCCTGCCGGAGGCCCGGGAGGACACCGTGGCCCTGGTGGCCGCCAGCAAGACCTTCAACATCGCCGGCCTCCAGCAGGCCACCGCCATCTGCCGGGACAAGGACACCCTCGCCAGCCTGCGCAAGTTCCTGCAGCGCAGCGGGGCGGCCAGCGGCAACATCTTTGCCCTGGCGGGGACCCAGGCGGCCTACACCGCCTGCGACGACTGGCTGGACGGGCTGATGGCCTACCTGGCCGGCAACCGGGACCTGCTGGCAGACCTGCTGGCAGAGCAGCTGCCCAAGGCGGTGGTGAGCCCCATGGAAGCCACCTTCCTGTCCTGGGTGGACCTGCGGGCCTACGCCCTTCCCCATAAGGAGCTGAACCGCCGCTGCAAACAGGAAGGCGTCGCCCTGGTAGACGGCCGCTTCTTCGGCAAAGGCAGCGGCAAAGGCTTCATGCGCATCAACTATGGCTGCCCCAGGGAGCAGCTGACACAGGGCGTGGCACGCTTTGCCCGCGCCGTCACGAAAGGAAAAGAAGAATGAAAAAAGAAGCATTTGCCCGGATCGTGGACAGCATGCGGGAACCCATGGTGCAGACGCTGCAGGAATGGGTGCGCATCCCCAGCCTGAAGGAAGAAGCCGCCCCCGGCGCCCCCTTTGGCCCGGCCCTGCGCACCATGCTGGACAAGGTGCTGGAAGACTGCCGCAAACTGGGCTTTGAGGTGAAGGACTATGACGGCTATGCCGGGGACGCCAGGATGGGGGCAGGCCCCGACGAGGACGCCCTGGGCATCCTGGCCCATGTGGACGTGGTGCCGGTGGGCGACGGCTGGACACGGGAGCCATTCGGCGCCCAGCTGGAGGGGGACATCCTCTACGGCCGGGGCACCAGCGACGACAAAGGCCCCCTGGCAGCGGCCCTGTACGCCATGGCGGCGGTGAAGCAGGCCGGCATCCCCTTAAAGCGCAAGGTGACTTTAATCTTCGGTTGCGACGAGGAAAGCGGCATGGAGGACATGAAGCACTACAAAAAGGTGGCCACCATGCCCAGGACGGGCTTCAGCCCGGACGCCAGCTACCCCATCATCAACCTGGAAAAAGGCATGGTGGGCCTGGAGCTGACTGCGGATGTGGCAACAGAGGGCCTCAACGTGCTGGAGCTTGCTGTGGGCGAGCGCCGCAACGTGATTCCCGGCAAGGCCAGCGCCCTGGTGGCCGGGGATGAAGGCTTCATCCAGAAGGTGGCAGACATCAGCGCTAGCCACGGCTGGCCCGTGGAAGCCCGGATGGAAAACGGTGCGGTGCGCATCCTGGCCACCGGCATCAACGGCCATGCCGCCTACCCGGAGACCGCCCGGAACGCCATCGGGCAACTGCTGATCACCTTAAAGGAGCTGGGCGCCACCGGCCCCCTGGCCACCCTGGCGACGGCCATCGGCACCGATTCCTACGGCGTGGGCCTGGGCATCGGCTCCCAGGACAAGGCCTCCGGCCCCCTCACCTGCAACCTGGGCATCATCCGCATTCAGGAGGGCAAACTCTTTGCCACCCTGGACATCCGCTACCCCCTGATGGTGGCCGGCGAGCGCATCCGGGACGTGGTGGCCGCCCACCTGCCGGGGATGGACGTGGCGCAGGAATCCTTCAAGCTGCCCCATTATGTGCCGGAGACCAGCGAACTGGTCCAGGGCCTGCTGGAAGCCTACCACCAGGTGACCGGCTTTGAAAAAGGCACCCTGTCCACCGGCGGCGGCACCTATGCCCGGATGCTGCAGGAAGGGGTGGCCTTTGGCGCCAGCTTCCCCGGGGACCCGGATGTGGCCCACCAGGCGGACGAGCACGTGAGCATCGACAAATTGATGACCAGCATGCACATCTTTGCCCAGTCCATCATTAACCTGGCAGCAGAGGAAGGAGCCTTGTCATGAAGGAAACCCAGCTGCTCACCTGCATCAGCTGCCCTGTGGGCTGCCGGATGACGGTGGAAATTGAGGACGGCCAGGTGACCAGCATCACCGGTAACGCCTGCAAGCGGGGGGAGGTGTACGCCCGGCAGGAGAGCATCAAGCCCCTGCGCATGGTGACCGCCGTGGCCCCGGTGCAGGGCAGCGCTGTGCCGGTGAGCCTGAAAACCGAGTCCCCCATCCCCAAGGACAAGATTGCAGACTGCATGGCGGAAATCAACAGCCTGAATCTGCGGCTGCCCATCCTCCTGGGGGATGTGCTGAAAGAGAACGTGGCGGGCACCGGGGTGAACCTGGTGGCAACCCGCACCCTGGTGTAAAACGATGTTGAAGCCCATTGTCATGACCCCTGCCTGGCGCCACGGCGCCATGACCCCTTGGGGGGGCGAAAAGTTGAAGGACCTGTACCAGAAGGACAGCCCCGGCGAACGGGCCGGGGAGTGCCTGGAGATGTCCGCCATCCCCGGCCTGGAAAGCCGGGACGAACAGGGGCGTACCCTCAATGAGCTGATTGCGCAGCACGGCAGCGCCCTCATCGGCCGGAAGGTGTCCCTCCCCTTTCCCCTGCTGCTGAAACTGATAGATGCCAAGGACCAGCTGAGCGTCCAGGTGCATCCCGGGGATGAGTACGCCCACGAGCACCACGGCAAGCTGGGCAAGAACGAGGCCTGGGTGATCCTCCACGCCGAGCCCGGCGCCCAGTTGACAGTGGGGCTGCTGGAAGGCATCAGCAAGCCGGGGCTGGAGGCTGCCTCCCTGGCGGGCCCGGATGTGGAGGGGCTGCTGCGCAGGGTGTATGTGCAGCCTGGCGATGTGTTCTACATCCCTGCCGGCACCGTCCACGCCATCGGCGGCGGCCTGGTGCTGTATGAAATCCAGCAGTCCTCTGACGTCACCTACCGCCTGTACGACTGGGGCCGGGTGGACAAGGAAGGCAAGGGCCGGGAATTGCACTTGGACCATTCCCTGGCCGTGGTGGACCTGGAAGGCCGGCCCTTGCCGGCCCTGCCCAGCCTGATAGAGGATGATGAAACCGGGAAATGGGAGCGGATGCTGGACACCCCCTATTTCCAGCTGGACCGGCTGACGGATTGCCGGCAGCTGAGGCTGCAGCCGGATCCGGACCGTTTTTCCGTCCTCACCGCCTTCTCCCCCATGACCCTGGCCTATGAAGGGGGCGACGTGGGCTTGCAGCCCGGGCAGACTGCCCTGCTGCCGGCAGATGGCTATCCCCTGCAGGTGACTGGAGCCTCCGCCCTGGTGGCGCGGCCGGCGATTCCAGACTGATATCGCATCTTCAAACACATCAAGCAAGCCGGGCGATTGCCCGGCTTGTTCATTGCTTGTATTGGTTTATTAGATATTGCTGAGGAGGATGTCCAGGCTGTCCTTTGCGTCACCCAACAGCAGCAGGATGTCCGGGTGGGGGTCGTAGAGGGGGTTGTCCACCCCGGCGTAGCCCGGCTTTTTGTCGAAATTGCAAATCACCAGGTGTTTGGCCTTCTCGGCGTCCAGGATGGGCATGCCGTAGATGGGCGTCCCCTCCGCGGTGTTGGCGGCAGGGTTGATGACGTCGTTGGCGCCGATGACCACCACCAGGTCCGTGGCGGCGAAATCTGCGTTGATCTCGTCCATTTCGCACAGCAGCTCATAGGGCACGTCCACCTCGGCCAGCAACACGTTCATGTGGCCGGGCATGCGGCCTGCCACCGGGTGGATGGCGAAGCGCACGGTTTTGCCCTGGCTTTGAAGCCGGTCGGTGAAGGCCTTGACCTTCTCCTGGGCCTGGGACAGGGCCATCCCGTAGCCGGGGATGACGATGACGCTTTGGGCCTCCTGGATCCAGTCCCCCAGGCTGTCCACCGTGGCGGCGGCCGGGGCGGCTTCCTCTGTAGCTTCTTCCACCGATTCCGGGGCGGCTTCCGGCATGTCCTCTGCCTGTGCCGCTTCTTCCACAACGGGCTGGGCTGCCACAGGGGCCGCCGGGGCCTTGTGCACCGGCGCAGGCTGGCTGCTGCCGCCAAAGAGCACGGCTGTGAGCTTGCGGTTCATGGAGCGGCACATAATCTGGGTGAGGAGCAGGCCAGAGGAGCCCACGATGCCGCCCACGGCCACCAGGAGGATGTCCCCCAGGGCCATGCCGGCGATGGCCGCCGCCACGCCGGAGGTGGAGTTGAGGAGGCTGATGGTGATGGGCATGTCGGCCCCGCCCACCCGGATGGCAAAGAGCCAACCGAACTGGAGGCCCACCACGCTCAATACCGCCAGGATGATGTAGTGGTTGCTTTGGGCTGTGAAGGGAAACAACACGATGAGGACCAGCAGCACCAGGGCCGCAAAAGCCGTCAGGGCCTTGTGGGCCGGGAGGACGATGGGCCGCTGGGGCAGCTTGCCGTGGAGCTTGCCGGCCGCCACCAGGGAGCCGGAGAAGGTGAGGGCGCCCACCCCCAGGGCCAGCCCGGCGGTGATGCGCTCAAAGGTGCCCAGCTCCTTCTGGAAGGCCACGGTGAGGATGGCGGCGACGGCGGAGGCCAGGCCCCCCAGGCCGTTTAAGAGGCCCACCAGCTGGGGCATCTGGATCATCTTAACCCGGGTAGAGACGATGATGCTGATGAAGCTGCCGGCCAGCAGGCCCAGGATGATGAACACCAGGCTGTTGCCCAGGTTGCTGCCGTTGCGGATGAAGGTGACCACCACGGCCAGGAGCATGGCCAGGGCGCTGACCCGGTTGCCCTGGGCCGCTGTCTGCACCTTGCTCATCAGGCGGATGCCGTACAGGACGGCCAGGCTTAAGATGGCGCTGACGATGTAGAAGATGGTATCTGTCATTTGTCAGCCTCCTGTTCCTTGCCGCCCTTGAACATGCGCAGCATGCGGTCGGTGACGCCAAAGCCGGCCACCACGTTGATGGTGGCGGCCACCAGGCCCAGGAAGCCTGCCAGGTTGCCGATGTAGGTGTCTGACATGGTGAGGACGGCGATGATGCCCAGGATGGTGATGCCGGACAGGGCGTTCATGCCGCTCATGAGGGGGGTGTGCAGCAGGCTGGGCACCGCACCGATGAGCTTGTAGCCCAACAGGGTGGCCGCGATAAAGACCAGCACCAGGATGATCTCTTTGCTCATAGCCCCATGGCCTCCCTGGCACCCTGGTGCACCACCTGGCCGCCCTTGGTGGTGAGGATGCCCTGAACGATTTCGTCGGATTCATCCAGGTTGAACTGGCCGTCCTTGGCCAGGTAGTTCACCAGGTTGAACATGTTCAGGGCGAACATGCTGGTGGCGGATTCGGGCAGCAGCCCCGGGATGTTCTTGATGCCCACCAGGTGGACGTTGTGGGTGAGGGCGATCTCCCCCGGCGGTGTCAGGGCGCAGTTGCCGCCCTGGTCGATGGAGATGTCCACGATGACGGCGCCGGGCTTCATGGTTTTCACCATCTCTTCGGTGATGAGCACCGGGGCCAGCTTGCCGGGCACCAGGGCGGAGAGGAAGACCAGGTCCATCTCCGGCAGCCGTGCTGCCAGGACCTCCCGCTCCACCTGGAGCAGGTCTTTCGTGAGGGCCTTGGCATAGCCGCCCTCGCCCACCGCGGCCTCTTCCGGCACGTTCAGCTCAATCACCTGGGCCCCCAGGCTCTGGGCCTGTTCCCGGGCTGCCGGGCGGATGTCCGCCGCAAAGACCCTGGCTCCCAGGCGCTTGGCGGTGGCCAGGGCCTGCAGGCCGCCCACGCCCACGCCGATGATCAGGGCGTTGATGGGCTTGATCATGCCTACGGCGGAGAAGATCTGGGGCACAAAGCGCGGCAGCAGGTTGCAGCCCATGAGGACGCCCTTGTAGCCGGCGCAGGTGGACATGCTGGTGAGGGCGTCCATGCTCTGGGCCCTGGAAATCCGCGGCACCCCGTCCAGGGTGAGGGCGGTGACCCCCCGGGCGGCCAGGTTCTTCACCATCTGGTGGTTGGCCGGGGCCGCGGGGTGGATGAAGGTGATGAGGGTCTGCCCCGGGCGCATCATGTCCACCTCGTGGATGGCCAGGTTTTCATTGAACAGCGGCTCCTTGACCTTTAAAATCACGTCCGCCCTGTCATAAATCTCCTTGGGGCCCATCACCAGTTCCGCGCCGGCGGCCTGGTATTGCTCGTCATGGAAGAAGGCCCCTTCGCCTGCATCATGCTCCACCAGGACGGTGTGGCCCATGCTGATGTAGCGCGCGCACACCTCCGGTGTGGCAGAAACCCGGTTCTCGTCGTGCATAATTTCCTTCGGTACACCAATGATCATGTAAACTTCCCCCTATTGATATTTGCTGGTTCCATTATATTTTCAGAACACAAAAAATACAAGAATAATTTTGTCAACTTACTTGAATTGCGGCAGCCAGTCTGCATACTGGGCGAACATCTCGTCCACCATGGCCCGGATTTCCTTCAGGCTGAGCACCGCCGAGGTCAAGGGGTCAAAGCAGATGGCCTGGTAGACCAGGTCCCGGTTGCCGGTGAGGCTGGCCTCCACCGCCATTTCCTCCATCTGAGCCGAGGTGCTGCACAGGATGCCCAACTGGGGCGGCAGCTTGCCCACGGCGATGGGCTCCAGCCCGTGGGCGCTGGCCAGAACCGGCACCTCCACGCAGCAGCCGTAGGGCAGGTTGTCAATCAGGTTGACATTGCGCACATTGCCGTTGAACTTGTACATCTGCTGGTCGCCGAAGATGGCGTTGAAGATGCTGGCGGCGTATTCCCCGCCCCGGTCCAGCTTGACGGGCTCCTGGAACCATGCTTCGATTTCCGCCTGCCAGGTGTGCTTCCTTTTCTGGTATTCCTTGAGGATGAAGGCATATTCCCCGGGGTTCCACCCGGTGCCGTGGGTGCAGTATTGTTCAATCAGGTCCGGCCGCTTCCGGAACCAGGCCACGTATTCGCTGTTGTGGCCGGAGGACTCGGTGACATAGTAGCCCAGGGCCAGGTAGAGCTCGTTGCGGACGATTTCCTCATTGTAGACCGCGGGGTTCTCCCGGATGGCCTTGTCGATGAGGGGATAAACATCCTTGCCCTGGTGGAGGAAGTTGAGGTAGAAGGCCTGGTGGTTGATGCCGGCGCAGGTGTAGGTCACCTCCTCCGGCGGCAGGCCGATCCACCGGGCCAGCATGGCCGCCGTGCCCTGGACGCTGTGGCACAGGCCGGTCATGGTGAGGGCCGGGTACTGCTCCTGCACCACCCGGCAGAGCATGGCCATGGGGTTGGTGTAGTTGAGGTAGACGGCCTCCGGGCAATAGCGGCTGATGTCCTGCGCGATGTCCAGGATGGGGTTCACGGTGCGCAGGAAGCGGAAGATGCCGCTGGGGCCCCGGGTGTCCCCCACGTTGATGTCCACGCCGTATTTTTTGGGGATTAAGATGTCGTGCTGCCACACGTCCACATCCCCGGCCAGGATGGTGGTGATGACGCCGTCCGCACCCTTTAGGGCCTCCGCCCGGTCGGTGGTGGCGATGACGGTGGCCGGGTAATGGCCGGCCTCCACGATGCGCTCCACTGCCTTTTTGATGGTGGCCAGGCGGGCCTCGTCAATGTCCATCAGCACGATGGTGGCGTCCCGGAAGGCCGGGAAGGTGAACAGGTCGCGCACCAGCCCCCGGGTGAAGCCAAAGCTGCCGGCGCCGATGAAGGCGAATCGTTTTGACATGCTTCCTCCTAACTTTGTCTTATTTTTTACCGTTGCACCCATTATAGCCCAAAGGGCCGTTTCATGCACCTGTTCTTCCCTTGTTTCTTCTTGACATCTGCCCTTTGTACCGTATGATGAAGCAGGTATTACAAGGAGCCGGAGGAAACCATGCAACAGCGCGTCCCCAACAAGTTCAGACTGGAATCCATCTTTGCCGGCATGCACTCCACCTACTGGAT
>DAITOE010000061.1:8272-9422 GCA_036834245.1 Clostridia bacterium
GGGCTGTACAATGCCCAGATCATCCACTTTGTGAACCTGGGCCTGCCGGTGAACCTGGGCTGGCCCCGGGGTGTCAGCGCCATGGCCTATGCTGTCTTCGCCTTTTTCCTGGGGCTGCTGCTGGAGCGCTACGCCCCGCCCATCCTGATGCCCATCTGTCTGATTCTAATCGTGCTGGCCATCCTGATGGTGGTCATCATGCCCCGGCCGGAGCAGGTGGTGGCGGGCGGGGCCATCCAGGACCTGGCTGCTGCGCCGGAGCGCACCAGCATGCTGGACCTGCTCAAGGCCAGCCGGGTGATGCAGGTGTTTTTGCTGTCTGCCGTGTTCATGAACGCCGGGGTCATCAACAACCTGCTCTTCCTGCCCCGGGTCATCGCCGCCAAGGGGGGCACCGAGGCCGCCCTGGGCCTGGCCATGTTTCTCCAGGCCGGGGTGGAGATGCCGGCCATGTTTGTGACCCCCTGGCTGCTGCGCCGGTTCCGGGCCCGGGCCATTTTGAGCCTGTCCCTCACCATGTATTTTGTGAAAACGCTGCTGATTTACATCGCCCCGGGCATCGGCACCATCTATGTGGCCATGGCCCTGTCGGTGTTCTGCTTTGGTCTGTACGGCATCACCTCCGTCTATTTCGTCAATGACGCGGTAAAGCAGAACGAAAAGGTGCGGGCCCAGTCCCTGGTGACCTCCAGCGGCGCCCTGGCCGCCATCCTGGGCAATTCCACCGCAGGCTGGGTGGTGCAGACCTACGGCATCGACCGGCTGAACCTGATCTGCGTGCTGCTGCAGGCCGTGGCCATGCTGCTGATGTTCTACACCGCTTTTTTGCATCGCCAGGAGGAAAAAAGAAAACAGCCCCCGGCCTCGCCGCTGCCCTTCCCCTTTCTACAGTGACACGGCTTATGCCACCTGCAACAAGTGGTGGCTGTGACGCACTAAGAACCCGTTAGGATCGGCAAATTTTCAGTTTTCTATAAGTCCCCCCGTTGTTCTTGAGCGCTTTGGCATCCTGTGTTACGATGCGATCAGGTTTAAGAAATGCTTGTTTCAACAATGGGATTTTTCACGAACTCGTTTGTTGAAACAAAGATCGCTTGGCTTTTACAGCTTGCACTGTTTCGATTGGCCTGGTCTTTCGTGCCGTGCGTCG
>DAITOE010000062.1:0-3375 GCA_036834245.1 Clostridia bacterium
CCCGATGGCGGCCGGGTTGTCGCGCTTGATGGCGGCAATGTCGAGTCCGAGTTGCTCACCGGCGATGAGCTGCTGCCCACGGACCTATTGATGATCCTGTCCCCCCGGATTGACCTGATGGAAGAGGAACTTAAGATCCTCACCGATTTTACTGGCAAGGGCGGCTCCATCCTCATCACCACCGACTACAACGACCCGGACAGCCTGCCCCGTTTTGACGCCCTGTACCGGCAGATGGGCTTTGAACGTTTGCCGGGCATCGTGGTGGCGGAAGCCTCAGATACCATGGCCTATATCGACAACCCCCTGTTTTTGACCCCCTATATGGCCATGACGGAGCCCACCGCCTCCCTCATCGGCGCAGGGCAAACCCGGCTGCGCCTGCCGGGGGCCAGGGGCCTGGGCATTGCAAAAACTGGCGGCACAGCCACGGTGAAGCCCTTGTTGACCAGCGGCGCGGCCTATCTCAAGCGGGTGGAAGATGCCAATGTGAGCCTGGCCAGGAAAGAAGGGGAGCCAGAAGGGCAGTTTACCTTGGCGCTGCTGTCGGACTATCCGGCCCCGGATGGCACCCGGGCCCGGGGGATGATCATCGGCAATTCCGCCATTCTGCTGGACAGCTGGCTGCACCAGGTCACCTACGGGGGGCAGTTTCTGCTGCACATGGTGAACCACCTGAGCGTCCATGAACCCATCCAACTGGACATCGCTCCCAAGGCCCTGGTGCGGGAGCAGCTGCAAATCCGCAGCCCCTGGCTGGCCAGCCTCATCCTGATTGCCCTGCCCCTTCTGGTGGTGTGCGCCGCCGTGCCGGTTCTGATGTCAAGGAAACGCAGATAATGCAGCCGGTTCAAAAGAAAACAAGGAACAAGAAGATCATCCGGCTGCTCACCGGCTTGGGCAGCCTGCTTCTGATAGCCGGCGTTGCTATCGTGATCATTATCAACAACAGCAAAAAGCCCGTTACGCCCCATGTCCATCAGGCGGCGGAGCGGTACATGATGATTGAACAAAAAGAGGAAGACCTCCTCCGCTTTGAAGTCACCAACAGCAAAGGTGAGCAGTTTGCCCTGGTGAATACCGGCGCAGGCTTCCAGGTGGAGAGGCAGCCGGACTATCCGCTCAATGAGGTGGATGTCTCCCTGATGGTGAAGGACCTGACCATCCTGGAAGCCACCGACCTGGCGGGGGATGCCCCGTTGGATACCGCTGTCTTGCAGGAGCTGGGCCTGGGGCCGGATGCGCCCCGGGTGACCGCCAGCTACCGGGACGGGCAGGACATCACCCTGCTCTTTGGTGCCGATGCGCGGACGGAAATCCCGGCCGACTTCATCATGATGGCCGACGACAGCAAGGTCTACACCATCTCTCCTGAAACCAAGCAGCATTTTGACCGCTCCCTCAACACCCTGCATACCGTGCCTGCCATCAATTTCAACAGCCAGCTGGTGCAGCGCATCCGGGTGGAAGGCGAAAATGCCTTTGTGCTGGAACAGCAGGAGGGCTGGTGGGAAGTGAAGGAGCCGGTCCTGGCCGCCGCAGACCACCAGGCTGTGGGCAAACTGTTAAAGGACATCGGCAGCATGCGCTTTGCCCTGTATGCAGACGAGGGCAGCAGCAGCAAGCTGGCGGAATACGGCCTTCTCTCCCCCCGGCGGCGGATTGTTTTTGAGCTGTCAGACAGCGTCATCACAGGATATGACAAAGATGACCGGGTGGTGGACAGCCTCCCGGTGCCTGCCCAGCAAATTCAGCTGGATCTGGGTGCTGATTACGGAAACATCGGCCTGTATCTCCTGTATGACGGCAAGGTGTACCTGGGCAGCAACGCCTCCATGGGCTTTTTGAAGCAGCTCTCCCTGGCGTCAGTCCAAAGCAGCAGCCCGTTGGGCATCCCCGTCAACCGGCTGCGCAGCATGCTGGCGGAAGAGGACGGCAAACAGGCCCTGTTTACCATTGGGTTTATGGAAGCTGTGCTGCCTAACAATCAGCTGGCCAGAGACGAGATGGGCAACCTGCTCTATGACATCCTGGTGGATGCTGGCACAATAGAAATCAAGCCTGACAGCTTCATGCAGGAATACCTGAAGCTGATGACCCTGGCTGGCCACGGCGCGCTGCCGGAAGGCTTCACTGCCGATGATGACCAGGTGCTGCGGCGCTACCAGTTTGAACTGCTGGATGGCACCACAAGAGAACTGGCCTTCTACCCTTTTGACGCGCTTCATGCGGCCATGCGGGTGAACGGCGTATTTATAAGCTATGTCGCCATCACTACGATGGAATCCCTTGATTTTTTGTCCCTTATGAAATGACGATGCCGCCGCCCAGACAGACATCCCCCTGATAAAACACAGCGCTCTGGCCCGGGGTCACGGCGCGCTGGGGCTGTTCAAACTGGAGCCGCCCCTCCTCCCCGGTAAAGACCAGGCTGGCCGCCTGGTCTTTCTGGCGGTAGCGCAATTTGACATTGATCTTAACAGGCTGCCCCATTGGCGCAGGCGCCTCCCCCACCCAGGTGATCTGGTTCAGCCGGGCTTCGCTCTTATACAGGCTGGGGTGATCCTCTCCCTGGACCACCACCAGCTGGTTGCGGGCTAGGTCTTTTTCTGCCACAAACCAGCTGCGGCCATCCCCCCGGCCGCCGATGCCCAGCCCCTTGCGCTGGCCGATGGTGTAATACATCAGCCCGTCATGGCGGCCCAGTACCTCCCCTTCCAGGGACACCATGTCCCCGGGCTGGGTGGGCAGGAAATTCTTCAGGAAGGCTTTGAAGCGGCGCTCGCCGATGAAGCAGATGCCGGTGGAATCCTTTTTGTCAGATACCGGCAGGCCTGCGGCCCGAGCAATGTCCCGCACCTGGGATTTCAGCAGGCCGCCCACGGGGAATAGGCTTTTTTGCAGCTGGCGCTCCTTGAGCATGTACAGGAAATAGCTTTGCTCCTTGCCGGGGTCGCTGCCCTTTAAAAGCTGGCCCTGCTCATTGCTGCGCACGAAATGGCCGGTGGCCATTTTATCTGCGCCGATTTTCATGGCATAGTCCAAAAAGGCCTTGAACTTGATTTCACGGTTGCACAAAACATCCGGGTTGGGGGTGCGCCCCGCCTGGTATTCCGTCAGAAAATGGCTGAAGACCCGGTCTTTATACTCCCTTGCAAAATTGACGGAGTAATAGGGGATGCCGATGTGCTCACAGACGTCCTGGACGTCGTTCCAGTCCGCCTGGGAGGTGCAGACGCCGTGCTCGTCCTTCTCTTCCCAGTTGTTCATGAACACGCCAATGACATCAAAGCCCTGCTGCTTCAACAACAGGGCGCTGACGGCGGAATCCACCCCGCCGGACATGCCGACCACGACACGGCTCATGCCAGCCCC
>DAITOE010000062.1:3475-9381 GCA_036834245.1 Clostridia bacterium
CCAATCCGGGTGCCGCCGGGCTCGCGGGTCAGCAGCACGTCGTGGCCGTTCTGGCGCAGGCGCTGGGCCAGAACGGCTGCCTGGGTGGATTTCCCGGTGCCATCGTTGCCTTCAAAGCTGATGAAGGCGCCAGGCTGCTGCAGGGGCTCGACCCCCAACAGGGCATAAAGCTCCTGGACGGTACTGGCCATCAGCCGGGTGCCCTGGGCCTCAAACTCTTCCCGGGTGCCATAGCCATACAGGGCGGCGATGGCGTCGATGCCGTTTTCCCGGGCACCCTGGGCATCCGTGCCCCGGTCGCCAATCATCACAGCCTGCAGGCCCCTGGGGTTGGCCCTGGCAATCAACTCACCCTTGCTGGGGTCCTCCCCGGGCCGGGGCCCAGCCACCTCATCAAAGAAATGCAGCAAATCAAAGGCCTCCAAAATCTGAAGGCTGGCGCCCAGGGGCTTGTGGGTGGCCACCCCCAGGACAGCCCCCTGCTGCTTCAAAGCCTCAAGAAGCGGGCGGATGCCCGGATAGACCGCGTTTTCAAAAAAACCGGTGCTCAAATAATACTCCCGGTAGATGTCCTGGGCCTGGGCGGCCTGCGCCACGGACATGCCGGAAAACTGGGTGAAACTGACCATGAGGGGCGGCCCCAGAAACTTCCGCAACACCTGCTCCTCCGGCAGCGGCCAGCCCATCTTCTGGTGGGCATAGCGCACCCCGGCCAGAATCCCCGGGGCGGAATCGGTGAGGGTGCCGTCCAAATCAAAGATTACTGCTTGGTATTTCATCATTTCCTACTTGAAAAAATCGGGCACTGGGGCGCGGCTGTGCTGGATGAGGGCGTTTAAGAAGGTGATGGTGTCCTCCTCGTTGCCGCTGTTGGCTGCCACCGCCAGCACCATGTCCCGGTTGTCGATGGCCAGCTCCGTTGCAAAGCGGTACAGCTCCCTGGCGGGGATGCCGTACTGCTCCACCCCGCCCACAGGGGCAAGCTCCCCCTCAGGGTTGGATTCCACCATCTGCACCTGGCCGCTGGCCAGGCTCAGCTCCTGCACCTGAATCTTGCCCTGACGGATGACCTCATCCAGAGAAACAAAGGCACCCTGGGCTGCCAGGCGCTTGAAATCCGCGGTGGACAGCATGTAGATGTCCCCCTCAGCGGCGGCGATATAGGTCATCAGCTGGATGTTGGCGTAATAATCGTTCTCGCCCCCGCTGCCCATCATCAGCACCGCCTGGACCAGCTCCTCCTCCGGCACAGCGGCCTGCCAGATGGGGAGCAGGTAGGCGTTGACCATCTCCTGGTCTGCCGAGGAGGACTGGATATAGACATCAATCCGCTTGTCCTGGGGCGGGCGGTAGGCGGTCTGGGTGTAGACCATGTTCCACAGCCCAAAGGACAGGGCCACAATCAGCACATACACCCAGCCAAAATAGCGCAGGTGGTTGCGCAGGTCCTGTCCGGTGATCCTGGTGCGTAGTTTCACGGCTTATGCGATGGGCTTCATGGTGGGGAACAGGAGCACGTCCCTGATGGAGGGGTTGTCCGTCAGCAGCATGATGAGGCGGTCCACGCCGATGCCGATGCCGCCGGTGGGGGGCAGGCCATATTCCAGGGCGTTGAGGTAGTCCTCGTCCACCGAGGCGTTGGCGCCGCCCAGTTTCTTACGCTCCTCCACCTGGCGCATGAAGCGCTGGCGCTGGTCGATGGGGTCGTTGAGTTCCGAAAAGCCGTTGGCGAACTCTGCGCCTACGATGAACAACTCAAAGCGCTCGGTGAGGCGGGGGTCGGCGGGCTTGCGCTTGGCCAGAGGAGAAATGTCTACAGGGTAATCGATGATGAAGGTGGGCTGCACCAGTTTCTGCTCAACAAATTCGTCAAACAGCTCTGCCAGGCAGTCGCCCCGGGTGAAGTGGGGCTCCACATGAATCTTGCGCTCCTTTAAGCAGGCCCGGGCTTCCTCGTCGCTTTGCCAGTCAAAGAAGTCGATGCCGGACTCCTGCTTCACAGCCTCCGCCATGCTGATGCGGGGCCAGGGAGAGGTGAAGTCGATCTCCTGCCCCTGGTAGCTGATCTTGCTGCTGCCGCAGACCGCGATGGCAGTTTCCCGGATTAAGTCCTCGCACAGGTTCATGATGTCTTCATAATCAGCATAGGCCTGGTACATCTCAATGGAAGTAAACTCCGGGTTGTGCTTGGTGGACATCCCCTCGTTGCGGAAGATGCGGCCCAGCTCGTACACCTTGTCAAAGCCGCCCACCACCAGGCGCTTCAGGTACAGCTCGGTCTCAATCCGCAGGAACATGTCGATGTCCAGGGTGTTGTGGTGGGTTTTGAAGGGCCGGGCAGCGGCCCCAATCTCCAGGGTGTGGAGGATGGGGGTATCCACTTCCAGGAAGCCCCGGCTGTCTGAAAAGCGGCGGATGGCGTTGATGATGGCGGAGCGCTTGATGAAGGTGTTCCGTACTTCGGGGTTGACAATCATGTCCAGGTAGCGCTGGCGATAGCGCAGGTCCTGGTCCTGCAGGCCGTGCCATTTTTCGGGCAGGGGCTTTAAACACTTGCACAGCAGGGTCACCGCTGTCACGTGGACGCTGACTTCGCCGGTCCTGGTGATGAAGGCCTTGCCCTTGATGCCCAGGATGTCCCCCAGGTCGAAGGATTTGAAGGTGTCATAGGCTTCCAGGCCCACGTCATCCCGGCGCACATACACCTGGATGCGGCCTGCGCCGTCCTGGATATGGGCAAAGGCGGCCTTGCCCATCACCCGGCGGCTCATCATGCGCCCGGCGATGGCCACCTCCTGGCCTTCCAGGGCTTCGATGCCCTCCTTAATCTGTTGGCTTTCGTGGCTCACCGGGAAGCTGGTAATCTGGTAGGGGCTGTTCCCCTGTTCCATCAATTCATTCAGTTTGGCGCGGCGGATGCCTTCCTGCTCGGAAAAGGACTGAAGCTGCTCGTGTTGCTCTGACATGGATGCTCCTTATTTCTTATGCTGGATGTCCCGGATCTTCAGGGTGACCAGACCGCCGGGGGCGTTGACCTTCACCGTCTGCCCCTTCTTTTTGCCCAGCAGGGCTGCGCCCATGGGGCTCTCGTTGGAGATGCGGTTGTTGAGGGGGTCGGACTCCCGTGCCCCGACGATGGTGTACTCCACCTCTTCCTTGAACTCGTCATCATAGACCCGCACCGTGGTGCCGATGTTGACCCGGTCGGTGGATACCTCGGAGTCGTCAATCACAAGGGCTGTCCGGATGGTGTTTTCCAGGTCGATGATCTCGGCTTCCAGCCGGGATTGCTCGTTCTTGGCCTCGTCATACTCGGCGTTTTCGCTCAGGTCGCCAAAGCCGCGGGCGATGGCGATCTGCTCGGCCACCTCGGCCCGGCGGATGGTGGAGAGGTATTGCAGCTTCTCCTCCAGTTTCTTCATGCCCTCAACGGAAACCACCGTTTTATTGCTGTGTTCATGCAAATTGCTCATAGCACTCACTCCGTTTTCATTGCTTTCACAATAATGATGCAGCGGCTGCCAAAGGCAGCCGATGATAAAGCATTCAAGACGGTTTAGCGGAACCATATGCTTGAATGCTGGTTCATTATACTGAATTTGTCCGCTGAATGCAAGCAAAGGAGGCAATCCCCTCTTCTCCTAACTCCGTGAAAACTTACCAGGGCTGTGGATAGGAGAGCGCCAGCTTGCCAACTGCCAGAAAGATTGCAATCCGATAGCCCTGGAACGTGTGAAAGCCCCTTGCCTTCCGTTTTGCAGTCTGTATCAGGCTATTCACCCCTTCCGCGAAGGCGTTGCTGATCCGCTGCTCAAAGTAGGTCATAATCTCATCCTTGTGCCGGCGCAGGCTGGCAGCAGCTCTTTTCATCGGTTCCAGATTGCTGTGCATCATCCAGCTGGTTAAGCGCCTCATGACACTCTCTGCCTCAAGCCGCGTTTGACACCGATACAGATCATCCAGCTGCATCACCATACGGAATGCCCGGCCTACCTTGGGGTACTCGCGGCTTAATTGCATCATCTTTTCCCGCTGCTGTGCGTTCATCTTATGCTCTGGGATCATCAGCAATTTCCTGCCCGAACTCTTGAGCCTGGCCACCTTTCTTCCCTGTTCTTCACGACGTACTGTGTCCATCGCATCCAGCATCAGTTTCTTCACATGAAAATGGTCATACACAATCGTCGCTCCCGGGAAGCAAAGCTTTGTAGCCGCCTTGTAGGTCTGAGACATGTCCATGCTCACATACTGGATTTTGTTGCAGTCGCCCTTGCGCTCCTCAAATGACAGAGAGAACCGTTCCACAGCTGCGACATCCCGGCCTTCTTCTACACCAATGACCCGTTTCTCTTCCGGCGCACCGATCACTGTGATGTAGCTGTGCCCACGCTTGAAGGAGGTTTCGTCAATGCTCAGGCGGGTGATGTGACTGAGGTCATCTTCCCTGACCGCCTTCTCCACCCAATATCTCGCGATGTTCAGCATGGCGTTCCGGCTGATTCTCAGGATTCTCCTGGCCTCGTTCATGGACATGGTCTGGGCCAGCAGCATTGCATATCCTTCAAAGCCCAGCGTGAATCGCGCATAGGGGCTGCGAGCCCAGGGCGCATCTACCACGTGAATACCATGCTTGGCGCACTTCACCCGTGGTCGCTTGCTGTGAATGTAGCAGGGATACAGCACCACATCTGCGTGCTGCCATACCCGCTCGTCTTCTTCCTCGTCGTACCGAGGACTCATTTCGCTGCAAACAGGGCAGGGGTACAGGGCGGTCTTTCGACCACTAATGTACACATGAACAGCTCTTTCCCGGGAATCAAACTCCGCTCTTGTAACGCTCCATGGATCCTTTAGCCCTAATGACTGGGCGAACATCGCCTGGAAATTGTACACTGGCTCCACTCTCATCACCTCGAGCTCAGTATACATCCGTTCAAGGTTTCACGGAATCAGGTGTTGAGCCAGGCAATCTGGCAACAAATTGGGCCAGGCCCGCCCCTGCAGGCGCCTCCTGCGGCCTTAGGACTGCATGAAGCGGGCCTGGGCCTCGCACAGCGCCCGGTAATGGCCGCCCGGCAGGCGGATCAATTCCTCATGGCTGCCCTGCTCGGCAATCCGCCCGTCCTCCACCACCAGGATCAGGTCGGCATTGCGGATGGTGGACAGGCGGTGGGCGATGACGAAGCTGGTGCGGTGCTGGAGGAGCACCTGAAGGGCCTTCTGGATGGCCATCTCCGTGCGGGTGTCGATGGAAGAGGTGGCCTCGTCCAGGATGAGGATCCTGGGGTCGTTCAGCAGGGCTCGGGCAAAGGACACCAGCTGTTTCTGGCCAGTGGACAGGGAGGTGCCCCGCTCGCTAACTTCGGTCTGATAGCCCTTAGGCATGTTGAGGATGAAGGCTTCCGCCCCCACCGCCCGGGCTGCCGCCATCACTTCCTCGTCTGTGGCTTCCAGGCGGCCGTAGCGGATGTTGTCCATGATGGTGCCGGAGAAGGTGAAGCTGTCCTGCTGCATGACGCTCATCTGGCTGCGCAGGCTGTTTAAGGTCACCTCCCGGATATCCTGACCATCCACCAGAATGCGGCCCGCAGTCACGTCATAAAACCTGCTGATCAGGTTGACGATGGTGGTTTTGCCGGCCCCGGTCTCCCCCACCAGGGCGACGGTCTGCCCCGGTTTGATGTGGAGGCTGACATCCTGCAGCACCTGTTTATCCTGGTTGTAGGCGAAGGAGACGTGTTCAAAATCCACCTGGCCCCGGATGGCAGGCAGGACTTTGGCGTCCTCCTGGTCCTTCACCCTGGGCACCTCGTCCATGATGCCGAAGATGCGCTCCATGGAGGCGGAGGCCGTGAGCAGGCTGTTGTAGAAATTGCTCAGGGTGTTCAGGGGCATCCAGATGCGGT
>DAITOE010000063.1:0-7817 GCA_036834245.1 Clostridia bacterium
GCGTCATAGCCCAATTCCTTGGCCAGCTCGTGGGTGATGCGGGCGCCGCCGCACAGAAGGAGGAAGCGGTCCCTAAGGCCCTCGGCCTCCAGCAGCTCCACCAATTCCACCAGGTTGTGGAGGTGGACATCTTTCTGGGTGACGGTCTGGCTCACCAGCAGCACGTCGGCATCCACCGCCAGGGCTTTTTTGATGAGAACGGCGTTGGGCACCTGGGAGCCCAGGTTGTAGGCCCGCACCCCCTCATAGCGCTCCAGGCCGTAGTGGCCGGCGTAGCCCTTCATGTTCATGATGGCGTCAATGCCCACGGTGTGGGCGTCGGTGCCGGTGGAGGCGCCCACAAAGACCACCTCCCGGCCCAGCTGGTCGCGGATCATCTCCTCGATTTCCCCCATGCTCATCACGGGGGACTCCACCTCGGCCACCTTCACGGTGTCCGGGTCCACCCCAAAGGGCACCATGCCGTAGACCACATACATGGAGAAGCCCTCCCCCATCTGCTCATAGTGCACCACCTCGGGGTTGGGCATGCCCATCTGCCGGGCCAGGTCTTTTGCGCAGGCCATGCCATGGGCCCCGCCGTTTACCGGCAGGGTGAAGGACAGCTGCACCTTGCCGTCGTTTTGTGTGTCGCCATAAGGTCTGATGGTCATTTGAGCGCCTCCCTGATGTGGTCCATGGCCGGGTTGAAATACTCCGCGTGCTTTTTGACAACCCCCTCCAGCCCCTTGCCGCTGGTCATCTCCCGCCTGACATCGGCGAAGATGCCCTGGGCCAGGGCGCCGAACATGGTGGTTTCCCGGATCTGAAGGAGCAGGTCCCGGGCCTGGTCCAGCACGCTGTGGGCCCGTTTCATAATAATGCCGTCCTCGCGGAAGGTGATTTCCTCCGCCATGTGGCGCATGGCGGATTTCACCATCACGGCGTTTTTGATGGCCAGGTGGCGGTCCGCCAGGAAGGGGGTGTGAATGGCCTCGGTCATCATGGCCAGCAGGTGGATGGACTGCCCCGTCATCACCGTAGCGGCGTTGAAAAGGGTGTCCACCGCCTGGGTCTGGAAGATGTTGCCGGTGGAGTGCTTGGTGGGAGGCATGTATTTAAGGGGCGCCTCGGGGAAGATCTCCCGGGCCATCTGTGCCTGGGCAATCTCCAAAAGGAAGCTGTCCTCCAGTTCCGGATTGATTTCAAAGGCGTGGCCCAGGCCCATCTGCTTTTCCGGCAGGCCGGCCAAGATGGCGAAGCGCTCGTTGATGAACTGGGAGGCCAGGACGGTGTGGGCGCCCTCGATGGCGTCGGCGGTGGTTAGGTAGTTGTCCTCCCCGGTGTTGATGGTGATCCCCGCCAGGGCGTTTAATGACCTGGAAAAATACTGGTCCACAAAGGTGCGCTGCATGTTGATGTCCCGGAAGATGATGCCGTACATGCTGTCGTTGAGCATCATGTCCAGGCGCTCCAGGGCCCCCATGGCGGCGATCTCCGGCATGCACAGGCCGGAGGCATAGTTCACCAGTTTGATGTAGCGGCCCAGCTGCTCCCCCGCCTCGTCCAGGGCCCTGCGCATGATGCGGAAGTTTTCCTGGGTGGCCAGGGTGCCGCCAAAGCCCTCGGTGGTGGCGCCATAGGGCACATAGTCCAGGAGGGACTGGCCGGTGGAGCGGATGACGGCGATGACGTCCGCCCCCGCCATGGCAGCGGCCTGGGCCTGCTTCACGTCCTCATAGATGTTGCCGGTGGCGACGATGACATAGATCTCCGGCTCCGTGGGGCCAAAGCGGGCCAGCTGGGCTTCCCGGTAGGCCCGGTTCTCTGCGATGGTGGCAAAGGCCTGCTCCAGGTAGGGCTGCAGCACAGCCTGGGCCTGCTCCCGGGAAAGGAGGGGATGCCCCGTCAGCTTTACCCCGCCGGACAGAAACTGCCCGCAAAAATCCTCCAGGGACAGGCCGGTGGCGGTGAGGGCGCTGGCCAGGTAGACGCTGATGCCCCGGGACAGGTCCCCCTCCTCCTTCACCTGGTCCACAAAGAGGTTGGGCAGGGGCACGTCAAAGGCATCCACGCCGTCCACGCCCAGCAGGCGCAGCACGGAGCGCTCCACGGACAGGGTGGTATGCAGGTCGATGAAATCCTGCACCTCCTGGGCGATGTCTGCCGCCAGGGCCCGGCACTGGGCGATGGTGTCCTGGTTCAAGTTCAGTTTGTTCATGGGTTTCAAAGCGATTCCTCCAGTACATTGATGAGGGGGAGGCGGGTCTTCCTGGCCAGCGCCCTGCGAAAATCAGCGCTGTCAAAGGCATGGCCGGCCGGGGATACGGGGTTGAAGGCCACAAAGGCCACCTTGAGGGGGGACAGCACCCGGATGTCCCGCTTGAGCAGGAAGAGCTTCTTCAGCTGCTCGTCCGGCATCACCAGGGACAGGGGGCTTTGGATGATGAGGTCAAACCGGGCCTCATGGCGGGCCTTCACCAGGACCTTCACCAGGGCGCCGTCCAGGGCCCCGGGCACATAAAGCCAGGCGGCCTCCCGGGGCAAACGCGACAGCAGCCCCTCCGCCTGGCCCAGGACGGAGGCAAAGCCCAGGGGGTGGAAGACGCCTTCAGGGTCCAGCCAGCCGGCCTGGCCCTGGTCCTTCAGGAACTGGTGGCGGGGATCTGCCGCCGGCAGGTCAAAGACCTGGAGGGCCAGGGCCGCGCTGTCCACCACCCTGTCCATCAGGGGGGACTGGTGGGCCCCCACCACATACACCAGGGCCTCCCCCGCCATGGCGTGGGACTGCCGGGAAAAGGCGCCGTCAATCAGCAGCTTCTGGGCCCCGTGGCGGGCCAGGGCCTTGAGGGCCAAATCCATCCCCCGGGTGGTGGAAGGGCCCCCCAGCAGCAGGTTGCCTGCCCCCGTTACCCGGAGGATGAGGATGTTCCCCAGGGCCGTCCGGATGCCGGTGTCCTCCAGCACCTCACAGGCCGCCGTAGCCTCCTGGAGGCAGTCTGCCGCCGTGGCCGCCAGGCTGCCTGGTGGCAATTGGATCCGGGGCTTGGGCAGGAAGGACACGGTGTCCAGGTCCTCCCCGTCCAGGCCGATGGAGCTGAGGCCCAATGGGGTGTCCGGCAGGGCCTGCACCAGGGCGTTTAATACCGTGGTCTTCCCTGCGTTCTTGGCGTTGCCCACGATGCACAGGGAGCGGTGGGGCGCAATCAGGTCCTTCAAGGCATGGATGCGCGCTCCCTCCTCTCCAGAGTCTTGGGCTCGATGGCCAGGTTCATCCCGGCCAGGAGGGAGGCCACGCCTTCCCGGGGGGTGGCCACCTGGCAGGCCTCGCAGGTGCACACGTCGTTGTAGCCGTCGGGCTCGGTGTAGGTGGTGATGACCCCTTCGTAGTTGCGCAGCACGGTCTTGGAGGGGGAGGAGGACAGGATGTAGTTGGGCATCACCGGGATCTTGCCGCCGCCGCCCGGGGCATCCACCACGAAGGTGGGCACGCAGAAGCCGGAGACATGGCCCCTTAGGCCCTCAATGATTTCAATGCCCTTGGACACCGGGGTGCGGAAGTGCTCAATCCCCATGGACAGGTCGCACTGGTAGAGGTAGTAGGGCCGCACCCGGATGGCCGCCAGGCGGGTGACCAGGGTGCGCATGATGTTGACGCAGTCGTTCACATTGCGCAGCAGCACGCTCTGGTTTCCCAGGGGGATGCCGGCATCCGCCATTTTGGCGCAGGCGTCTCTGGAGGCCGAGGTAATCTCGTTATAGTGGTTGAAATGGGTGTTCACCCAGATGGGGTGGTATTTTTTCAGCATGTTCACCAGGTCGTCGGTGATGCGCTGGGGCATCACCACCGGGGCCCGGGTGCCGATGCGGATTACCTCCACATGGGGGATCTCCCGCAGCTGGCTGATGATGTGCTCCAGCTTTTTGTCAGACAGCAGCAGGGCATCGCCGCCGGAGAGCAGCACGTCCCTGATCTGGGGGGTATTCCTGATATACTCAATCCCCGCCTGGATCCGGGCGGCGGGGGACTCGCTGTCCTTCTGCCCGGCAAAGCGGCGCCTGGTGCAGTGGCGGCAGTACATGGCGCACATGTCCGTCACCAGGAAGAGCACCCGGTCAGGGTAGCGGTGGGTGAGGCCGGGCACCGGGGAATCCTTGTCCTCGTCCAGGGGGTCCGCCATGTCGTGCTGGCCGATGTTGGTTTCCGCCAGGCTGGGGATGCACTGGAGCCGCACGGAATCCTCGGGGTTGTCGGGGTTGATGAGGGTGAGGTAGTAGGGGGTGATGGCGATGCGGAAGCGGGCCAGCACCGCCTCGATGTCCTGCTCCTCCTGGGGGTTGAGCTTGACGTATTTGCGCAGCTCATTCACGGTGGTGATGCGGTGCTTCACCTGCCATTTCCAGTCGTTCCACTGTTCGTCGGTGACATTGGGAAAATAGGCGGCCCGGCGGGCCAGGTAGCTGTCGTTGACGATGGACATGTTTTACTCCTTTTCCCCGTAGCGGGCGTTGAAGAGGTCGCGAAGCCCCTGGTGGCTGCGCAGGAGGTTCAGGGTGAAATCCGCATGCCCCGGGGTGTAGCCATTGCCGATGAGCATCCGGGCGGAGCTGGCGATGCCCTCCGCCCCCAGGGCGGCCTTGGCAAAAGAGGTGGCCATGGAGAAGAAATACACCGTGCCGCCGGGCTTCACCGGCAGGATGGTGGCCATCTCGGCATCCGGCACGTTCACCACGTTGATGGCCAGGTCCACCTTCTCACCATGGTTGACCGCCAGCACCTTCTCATACACCTCCATGGGCCGGCGGGCGTCTGCCATGATGATGTGGTCGCAGCAGGCAAGGGCCTTTAATTCCTCGGTTTCTTTTTCGTCATAGCACACGCCGATGATGTTGCCGGTTTCCCCGGCATCCTTTTTGGCCTGGACACAGCACAGGACGCCGGACTTGCCCGAGGCCCCCAGGATCATGACGCTGTCGCCTTTTTTCACCAGCTGGTGCACCTGGGCCGGGGCGCCGGCCACGTCCAGGGCGGAGAGGGACAGCTTCCGGTCCATGTCCCCCGGAATCTTGGCATAGATGCCGGTTTCAAAGAGGATGGCCTCCCCTTCGATGTCCACCTGGTCGGTGTCCAGGTGGATCTTCTTGATCCTACGGATGGTGAGGGGGGTTAAGGACAGGGACACCAGGGTGGCAATCTCCGTGCCCGGGGCCAGCTGCTCCGGAAAATCCGGGCCCACGGCCTTCACCCGGCCCAGCAGCATGCCGCCGGAGCCGGTGACGGGGTTTTGCATCTTGCCCCGGGTGTTCACGATGTCCAGGATCATCTCCGCCATGTTGGCAGGGTCCCCGCCGCAGGCTTCCTTGATCTGGGTGAAGGAGGCGGAGTCCACGTTGAGGGTTTCCACCTCAATGAGCAGCTCATTGGCCTGCATGGGCATCCCGCTGTCGATGCGCAGGGCGGCCTGGGGCATGGCCCCCTTTGGTTCCAGCACCCGGTGGGTGCCATAGGGACAGGGTTTCATCATGGCTTCCTCCTCATCTGCAAAATCTGCCGGGCTTCATCGGGGCTGGCAATCTCCCGGCCGTGCTTGCGGGCCAGGGCCGCCACCTTCTCCACCAGCTGGGCATTGGAGGCGGCCAGCACCCCGCGCTCCAGGTAGAGGTTGTCCTCAAAGCCCACCCGCACGTGGCCGCCGTCTACAATGGCGTACTCCGCCAGGGGGAACTCAAAGCGGCCGATGCCGGCCACGGAATAGGTGGCGTCCGCCGGGATGCTCTCCCTGAGGAAGCGGAAATCCCGCTCCTCCCCCGTCATGCCACCGTTGACCCCCAGCACGAAGCTGAAGTGCAGCGGGGCCATGATAAAGCCCTTTTTGTGCAGGCGCAGGGCCAGGTCCACATGGCCTTTTTCAAAGCACTCCAGTTCCTTATAGATGCCCCGGGTTTGCAGGGCCTCGGCAAAGGCGATGATGTCGTTTTCGGTGTTGATGAAGATCTCATCCCCGCCGAAGTTGAGGGTGCCGCAGTCCAGGGTGGCCATCTCTGGGTTCAGGCTGAGGGGGGCCAGGCGCTCCGCCCGGCTCATGCCGGTGGCGCCCCCGGTGGACACCTGCAAAATGGTGTCCGGGCAGCGCTCCCTGATGGCCTCCAGGATAACCTGGTAGCGCGCCGCCTCCTGGGTGGGGCGGCCGTCGTCAAAGCGGGCGTGGATGTGGAGGATGGCGGCCCCGGCCTGGACGGCATCATAGGCCGACTGGGCCATTTCCGCCGCGGTGTAGGGCACTGCGGGGTTGTGTTCCTTGGTGACCTCCGCCCCGGTGATGGCGCAGGTGATGATCAGCTTGTCCATTTACTCCCCCTTGCGCTGGTTGCCCCTGGGCACCACGCAGGTGCCGGTGGCCCGGCAGCACAGCACGGGCTCAGAAAGCAGGTCGGCAGCCGAGGGGCTGATGTCCGGCCGGGGGGCGATGACCTTGTAGCATTCAAACTTCATGGCCCGGGAACTGTTGCCCACCTTGGTGATTTCGGCGTGGACCTCCACAAAATCCCCGGCGTACATGGGGGCCAAAAACTCCACCTGATCGTAGGCACGGAAGAGGCCCTCATCCCCGTCGTGGCGGATCAACAGCTCCGTGGCGGCATCGCCAAACAGGGCCAGGGCGCGGGCGCCGTCCACCAGGCCGCCGCCGTAGTGGGCATCCTGCTGGGACAGGCGCAGTTTCAGTATGGTTTTCATGACATCCTCCTTCTTGCTGGTTGATGGTTTGCTGTGAAGCGGGCGGGCCTGCTGCGGCTCACAGCCGCAGGCTGTCCCTGGGGGGCATCATGGTGGCTTCCCCCACCAGGACGGTTTCCCCCTGGGCGTTCACCGCCTGGCAGTCGATGATCACCCGGTTGCGCTCGGGCAGCAACTCCTTCACCGTGACGGTGGCGGTGATTTCCTCATGAAAATACACCGGGCGCAGGAACTTCAAGGTCTGCCCCACGTAGATGGTGCCCAGGCCGGGCAGCCGGGTGCCCAGCAGGCTGCTGAACAGGGAGGCGGTGAGCATGCCGTGGACGATGCGCTCCTTGAACATGGTGCCTTTGGCGTAGTCTGCATCCAGGTGGGCGGGGTTGGTGTCCCCGGTGACCTGGGCGAACAGCTTCACGTCCTCCTCGGTAAAAACCCGGACCAGGGATGCGCTGTCCCCCACCTTCAGTTGCGCAAGGGTGTAGGAATTCATGGGATCCTCCTTTTACATGATACTGTGTGTTTTTAGACAAACAATGAAAGCGTCTGTTCCGGCCGGCGCCGGACGAAAAAACGCTGCCATGCAAAAGCATGACAGCGCTCCGTCAAATGGCTTGACGGCAGTGCCTGCGCAGTGGCGCCGACACCTGAGCCGGGCCAGGCGAAACCAGCCCGCTCATCGGCAACACTGCCCTTCGCTTGACGCCTCCGGATTCCGCTCCGTTTTCATCGGCAAGCTACCGCAGTATTGCTCCTCTGTACCAACAAATATTTTATCGAATTCCAGCCCGTTTTGTCAAGGAATAGAGGCATCTAACCGCCCTTGTATACCCGGGGCTGGGGCCGGGGCCGGGGGTGGACTTATACTGAGTGAAAACATTGTTGCACCGATGGGCCGAGGATTTTTGTGTCTCTGCTAAATCGAGTGAAGGAAGCATAGCCGTAGCCTACGCTGACTGAACGAGATGACGCAGAGGCGCAAAAAGATTGGTTCATCAAAGCAAGAATGTTTGAACTCAGTATGATTAAGCCATCTCCCTGAGGTCTTCCGCAACGGTGAAGCTGGCCTCGGTGGCCGCCTGAATCTGCTCCACCGTGTACTCGG
>DAITOE010000063.1:7917-9160 GCA_036834245.1 Clostridia bacterium
GCAACGGTGAAGCTGGCCTCGGTGGCCGCCTGAATCTGCTCCACCGTGTACTCGGGGTTGTATTCCACCAGGTGGAAGCCCGCATCGGTCACCTCAAACACCCCCATCTCGGTGACCACCAGGTCCACAACGTGGACGGCGGTGACCGGCAGGCTGCACTGCCTGAGCATCTTGGGGTTGCCCTTGTTGGTATGCTCCATGGCCACGATCACCCGCCGGGCGCCGGAGAGCAAGTCCATGGCGCCGCCCATGCCGGGCACCATTTTGCCGGGAATCATGTAGTTGGCGATGGTGCCCCGCTCGTCCACCTGCATGGCTCCCAGCACCGTCACGTCCACATGGCCGCCCCTAATGATACCAAAGGAGGTGGCGCTGTCAAAGAAGACGCCCCCGGGCAGGATGGTGGCATGGGTGCCCCCGGCGTTCACCAGGTTGTCGTCCTCCAGCCCCTCTTCCGGGGCCGGACCCATGCCGATGAAGCCGTTTTCCGACTGGAAGAGCACGTTGCGCCCCTCGGGCACGTAGTTGGCCACCAGGGTGGGCAGGCCGATGCCCAGGTTGACAATCGAACCGTCGGCCAGCTCCTGGGCCACCCGCCTGGCGATGAATTCCTGCATCTGCTGTTTGTCCATCATGCTTCCTCCTCCAGGACGATGTAGTCCACAAAGGCTCCGGGCACCACGATGTGCTCCGGATCCAGGTCCCCCACCTTCACGATCTTCTTCACAAAGGCAATGGTGTGGGTGGCGGCGCCGGCCATCACCACGTTGAAGTTGCGGGTGGAGGCCTTGAACACCAGGTTGCCGTATTCATCCGCCGTGTCCGCGGCAATGAGGGCCACGTCTGCGTGGAGGGCCGTTTCCAGCAGGTACTGCACGCCGTCCTGCATCAATACCGTCTTGTTCTCCTGGGCCAGGGTGCCCACCCCGGTACGGGTCAATACGCCGCCCAGCCCGTAGGCCGCGCAGCGCACCCGCTCCGCCAGGGTGCCCTGGGGCACCAGGTCCACCTCCAGTTCCCCGGCAATCATCTGCCGCCCGGTCTCCCTGTTGGTCCCGATGTGGGAGGCGATGATCTTCTTGCAGCAGCGGGCCACCACCAGCTTGCCGATGCCGTACTCCGGCCGGCCCGTGTCGTTGCAAATCACCGTCAGGTCCTTGGCACCCCGGTGCACCAGGTGGTCGATGATCTGGTGGGGGGAGCCGCAGCCGATAAAGCCGCCGATCATCACCGTGCTGCCGTC
>DAITOE010000064.1:0-9047 GCA_036834245.1 Clostridia bacterium
CTGAGTGAATGAGACGACGCAGAGACGCAAAAAGACCGATTCATGGAAGCATTAATGAGTGCGTTTAGTATAACTTGTTTCCCAGCGAAGAACCCGGGAGGATATCAATGTTCACAGACATGCACGCCTGGAAACAGGCCCAGATTGCCGCTGCCCGCAAGCAGGCCCTGCCCATCCTGTCCTTTCCTGGCGCCAGCCTGCTGGGCATCAGCGTCAAGGATCTGGTCACCAGCGCGGACAACCAGGCCCGGGGGATGAAGGCCGTGGCCGACCGGGTGCCGGCTGCGGCCGCCGTCAGCATGATGGACCTGTCCGTGGAAGCGGAGGCCTTTGGCGCCCGGGTGCATGTGACGGAGGACGAGGTGCCCGCCGTCACCGGCATCCTGGTGAGCAGTTTGAAGGAAGCGGAGGCCCTGGCCGTGCCCCCGGTGGGGGCGGCCCGCACCGGGCTGTATGTGGCGGCGGTGGAACAGGCCCTGTACCTGATTGCCGACCGGCCGGTGTTCGCCGGCGTCATCGGTCCTTTTTCCCTGGCCGCCCGGCTCATGGGGGTCAGCGACATCATGATGGCCTGCTATGACGAGCCGGAGGCCGTGGCCCTGGTGCTTACAAAGGCCACCCGGTTTTTAACGGATTACATCAAGGCCTACCAGGCGGCAGGCGCCCACGGCGTGGTCATCGCAGAGCCGGTGGCCGGCCTGCTGTCCCCGGCCCTGGCAGCGGAATTCTCATCGCCTTATGTGAAACAGATCCGGGAGGCAACCGCCTCGCCCCGGTTCCTGGTGATCTACCACAACTGCAGCAACAACGTGCCCCTGATGCTGGACGCCATCCTCGCCACCGGCTGCGACGGCTACCACTTTGGGGACGCGGTGGACCTGGCCGCCCTGGCGGACCGGGTGCCCGGGGATGTTCTCCTGATGGGCAACATCAGCCCGGCAGCGCAGTTTTCAGGCGGCAGCCCGGACAGCATCCGGGAGGCCGCCCTGGGCCTGCTCCACCAGCTGGCGCCCCATCATCCCAACTTCATCATCTCCTCGGGCTGCGACATCCCCCCCGGCAGCCCCTGGGCCAACATCGACGCCTTCTTTGACGCGGTGACGGCGTTTTACCAACAGCAAAACTGAGCCTGCCGCAACCAATCACCAGGGAGTTTTTTTGATGCCCAGCCTCACCATCTGGACCTATCTCATCGTCTGCCCGCTGATTTTTCTGGCGGGCTTTGTGGACAGCATCGCCGGCGGCGGGGGCCTCATTTCCCTGCCGGCCTACTACTTGGCCGGCCTGCCTCCCTCCCTGGCCGGGGGCACCAACAAGCTGTCCGCCATCATGGGCACCACGGTGTCCACGGTGAAGTACGCCAAAAACGGCTACATCGACTGGCAGGCAGGGTTGCTGTCCCTGCTGGGTGCCATCCCCGGCGCCATGTTGGGGGCCTTCCTGCTCACCTGGCTGCCAGAGGTCTATGTGCGGGCCGGGGTGCTGCTGGCCCTGCCCCTGGTGGCAGTGCTGGTGCTGCGCAACAAGGATTTGTCCCCCCGGCCCTCCCTGGTGCCGCCGCGCTTCACCCCCCTGGCCTGCATCGGTATCGGCCTGGTGGTGGGCACCTACGACGGCTTGGTGGGTCCCGGCACCGGCACCTTTTTGATCCTGGCCTATGTGATGCTGCTGGGCAAGGAGGCCCTGATGGCCTCCGGCACCTCCAAACTCATCAACCTGGGCAGCAACCTGGGGGCCCTCATCACCCTGATGGCCACCAGCAATGTGCTGTATGCCCTGGCCCTGCCGGCGGCAGCCTTCGGCATCGCAGGCAACCTGCTGGGGGCCAGTCTGGCCATCAAAAAAGGCGCACCCTTCGTGCGCCTGCTGCTCCTGGTGGTGCTGGGCCTGCTGCTGCTAAAGCTGCTGCTGGACCTGCTTGCCTGAAGCCGTCCGCTGCTGCCTGCGCCACGCTGAAGGGGTTTGTCCTGTTTCCTTCTTGAACACCTTTGAAAAATAGTTATAGTCCGGTATGCCCACCCGGCTGGCCACCTCCCTGATGCTGTGGTCGCTGTTCGCCAGCAGGCTCTGGGCGGCCGCCATCCGCCTTGCAGTCACCAGGCGCATCACCGTGGTGTCTGGCCCCATGCCGGAAGCCAGGTCGCACAGGCGGCTGACGCTCATGTTCAGGGCCCGGGCGATGCCGGACAGGCTCAGGGGCTGGGAATAATGGTTGGCGATGTACCACTCCAGCTTCTGGACGTTGCCGGGGGCATCCAGGGCGGTCAGCAGCTCCATCCGGGTTTCGCTGACGCAGGCGTTGACCAGCTCATAGCAAGCCTTGATCTCCCGCTGGCTCATCCGGGGCAGGCTGTAGAAGGCCTGGCGCAGCTCCTCCTGGTTGGGGTACCAGGCCACCCTGGCTTTGGCCTGCTCCCATTGCTGCTGGACCCCGCTGTCGTCCAGGAGCTGGCCAAACAGGATCACCACCTGGGCCTCCCCGCTGATCATCACCGGGATGGCGGTGTCGATGGCCCCGGCATGGCAGCGGTACTGGTAGGGCTTTTTTTGCTGGATGGCCGTCTGGATGCCCGTCCGGTCGCAGGCCAGGCAGCGCGCATAGCCGCCCTCCGCTGCGCAGACCAGGTCGCAATAGCGGCTGCGGGCCTTTGAGGAATAGATTTCCCTGCCGTCAGGCTCGTGGATGGAGCACTGAAGGCCCTGCATGTCATACAGGTAGCCCAGCAGCTCCGACAGGCGTTTGATGTTGATCAATGTCCGCTCCTCCCCACTTTGGCGGACCAAGTATAGCGTAAAACCGCGGAAATGGGAAGAAATTGCTACTATCTGCGATATTATTGCTATACAAAGCAAGTTTGTACCCCCTATAATATGGGCAAGAATGCGCCGAATTGCGCAAATGTATAGGAGGAGGAATCCAAATGAAACGTATTGTCAGCCTGTTCCTGATGGCAGCCATGCTGCTGGCCGTGGTGGGCACCGTGTCCGCCGAAAGCAAAACCATCGTCTACTGGTCCATGTGGGAGGCCGCAGAGCCCCAGGGCCAGGTGATCCAGAAAGCCGTTGATGCCTACATGGCAGAAACCGGCAACAAGGTGGATGTGCAGTTCAAGGGCCGCACCGGCATCCGCGAAGGCCTCCAGCCCGCCCTGGACGCCGGCACCGTCATCGACCTGTTTGACGAGGACATCGACCGCGTCAACGGCACCTGGGGCGCCTACCTGATGGACCTGGAAGAATTGGCAAAGGCGTCTGATTACGAAGCCACTGCCAACGCCGGCCTCATGGCAGCTGCCCGCACCTCCGGCGGCGGCACCCTGAAGTCCATCCCCTACCAGCCCTTCATCTTCAACTATTTCTACAACGTGGACATCTTCGAAGAAGCCGGCATCGACGCCGTGCCCACCACCTGGGACGAATTCCTGGATGTCTGCCAGAAGGTCAAGGACAAGGGCTATATCCCCGTCACCTCTGACGATGCCTACATCCTCTGCACCCTGGGCTACCACCTGGCCCGCCTGGTGGGCGAGCCCCAGGTGGACAAGATCGTGAAGGAAGGCCTTTGGGCTGAAGAGCCTGCCGTCCTCACCGCCGCCCAGCACCTGGCCGACATGGCCGAGAAGGGCTTCTTCTCTCCCACCATCGGCTCCTCCGTGTGGCCCACCAACCAGAACGGCGAACTGGCCCTGGGCGATGCCGCCATGTACCTGAACGGCTCCTGGCTGCCCAACGAGGTCAAGGCCATGACCGGCCCGGACTTCAAATGGGGCTGCTTCTCCTACCCCGCCCTTGAAGGCGGCGTCACCGGCACCGAAGCGGCCAACTTTGGCGGCCAGGTCTACGGCATCAACGTGAAATCCGAAGTGGCCAAGGAAGCCTTTGACATCATCCTGAAGGTCACCAAGGGCGAGTTCGACCTGATGCTCAGCCAGGAATCCATCGGCATCCCCGCCGACGCCAACAACACCGAGTGGCCCGAGATGCTGGCCGGTGTCCGCCCCGTCTTCGACCAGACCACCACCCGCTACAACTGGGCTGCCGGGATTGAGAACAACCCCGACATGACCCCCTTCATCAAGCAGGAGCTGCAGAAGCTGTGCGCCGGCAGCATCACCGCTGAGGACTTCGTCGCCAACCTGGAAGCCGCTTCCAACAAATAAGCCCATGTTCCGGGGCTGCGCCTGTGGGCGCAGCCCCGGATTTGCTGCGACACCCCCCGTGACAGGAAAGGAGGGACTGGCTTGCGCAAAAGCAGAACCATGATCGTCGTGTTCCTGACACCAGCCTTGATTTTCTTCGGCACGGTGTTTTTGTACCCCATCATCAGGACCGCGGTGATGAGCCTGTTCCATGTGGAAAACCTCACCTCCGGCATGTCCGAATGGACCTTTGTGGGGGCGGACAACTATGTCCGCCTGGCCCAGACCAGCCTGTTCCGCACCTCCATGTGGAACCTGTTCCGCATCTGGGCCATCGGCGGCGCCGTGGTGCTGGGCCTGGGGCTGATGTTTGCCATGGTGCTCAACTCCGGCCTCCGCTTCAAGCGCTTTTACCGGGCGGTGATCTACCTGCCCAACATCATCTCCGCCGTGGCCCTGGCCACCATGTGGCTACAGTTTGTGTACAACACCCGCTTTGGGCTGCTGACCAATTTTTTTAAGACCCTGGGCCTGGACGGCCTGGCGGCCACAGAGTGGACCGCCCCGGGGAACAAGTTCTGGGCGCTGCTGTTCGCCTACAGCTTTGGCATGGTGGGCTACCACATGCTGATTTTTTCCTCGGGCATCGAAAAAATCCCCGCGGAGTATTATGAGGCCTCCGCCATTGACGGGGCCAGCATCCTGGGGCAGTTCCGCCACATCACCTGGCCGCTGCTCAAGGGCGTCACCAAGACCAACATCACCATGTGGTCCATTTCCTCCGTGGGCTTTTTTGTGTGGAGCCAGCTGTTTTCCACCGTCACCACCGATGTGGACACCATCTCGCCCATGGTCTATCTGTACAACCAGGTCTTCTCTGCCGGCAATGCAGTCACGGAGCGCAATGCCGGCCTGGGAGCTGCCGTGGGCATCACCCTGGGCGTCCTGGTGGTCCTGGTCTTTGTGGCTGTGAACACCCTCATCCGCGATGATGAGATGGAATTTTAAGGAGGGCGGCATGACTGATCGACACCTGAAATACCGTTCCTTCCGCAACATCAACTGGAAAAAGGAAGGCCGCCTCCTGCCCGGCTACCTCATCACCACCCTGTGGGTTGTGTTCACCTTTGTGCTGATTGGCTGGATCCTGGCCGCGTCCCTGGCCACCACCCGGGAGATCTTCAAGGGGGATGCCCTGCGCTTCCCCACAGGGCTGCATTTTGAAACCTATGCCAAGGCCTGGACCAGCCAGAACGTGTCCGTATTCTTCAGCAACTCCCTCTTGTATTCCATCGCCTCCATCCTCCTGCTGATCCTGGTCTGCGCGCCGGCGGCCTATGTATTAAGCCGCTTCAAGTTTGCCGCCAACCGTACCATCCAGTCGGGCTTTGTGGCCGCCATGGGCGTGCCGGTGGTGATGATCATCCTGCCGCTGTTTGGCCAGGTGAGCCAGATGAACCTGCTCAAATCCGACGGCACCATCAGGGCGCTGATGATCTACCTGTATGTGGGCTTCAACGTGCCCTACACCACCATCTTCCTGCTGAGCTTCTTTGCCAACCTGTCCCGCTCCTATGAGGAGGCTGCCGCCATTGACGGCTGCCCGCCCATGCGCACCTTCTGGCAGATCATGCTGCCCCTGGCCCAGCCGGGTATCATCACGGTGACCATCTTCAACTTTATCAACATCTGGAACGAGTATTTCATGTCCTTGATCTTCGCCAACTCCAACAACACCCGGCCGGTGGCCGTGGGCTTGTACAGCATGATCAACTCCATGAAGTACACCGGGGACTGGGCGGGGATGTTCGCCGCCGTCATCATTGTCTTCCTGCCCACCTTCCTGCTGTACATCTTCCTGTCCGAGAAGATCATCGCCGGGGTCACCGGCGGCGGAATCAAGGGTTGATGCTGATATAACACCACACCACTGAAAGGACCCACAAGATGCTGGACGCCGTCTATCAATTTCCCCTGAAGGGAAAGCCCGTCAGCTGCGAGCCCTACGGGGAGGGCCACATCAACCGCACCTACCTGGTGATCACCGACCTGGAAGAATGGTACATCCTGCAGCAGATCAACACCCGGGTCTTCCTGGACGTCGCCGCCTTGATGGAAAACATCGGCAACGTCACCCGGCACCTGGCCAGGGAGGACAGCGACCCCCGCCGCACCCTCACCATCGTGCCCACGAAGGATGGCCGGGATTATTATGTGGACAGCGCTGGAGAGGCCTTCCGGATGTACATCTTTGTCCGGGACAGCCTGTGTCTGCAGCAGCCGGAAACCCCAAGGGACCTGTACCGCAGCGGCCAGGCCTTCGGCCGCTTCCAGCGCCAGCTGGCGGACTTCCCCGCCCATACCCTCCACGAAACCATCGTCAACTTCCACAACACGCCGGACCGCTACCGCATCTTCCGGGAGGCCGTGGGCAGGGATGTGAAGGGCCGCCTTTTGGAAGTGGGGCCGGAGGTGGCCTTCGTCATGTCCCGGGAGCACCGGGCCGGCCGCCTCCAGGAGATGCAGCGAGCCGGGCATCTGCTGACCCGGGTCACCCACAACGACACCAAGCTCAACAACGTGCTGCTGGATGCCACGACCCGGGAAGCCCTCTGCGTCATCGACCTGGACACCGTGATGCCTGGCCTGGCCGCCCACGACTTTGGCGACAGCATCCGCTTCGGCGCCTCCACCGCCGCGGAAGACGAAAAGGACCTGGAGAAGGTGTCCATGTCCCTGGACCTGTTTGAAACCTATGCCCAGGGCTTCCTGGAAGGCTGCGGCGACAGCCTCAACCCTCACGAAATCGCCGCCCTGCCCGAAGGCGCCTGGGCCATGACCCTGGAATGCGGCGTCCGCTTCCTGACGGACTACCTCATGGGGGATGTCTACTTCCGCATCCACCGGCCCGAGCACAACCTGGACCGCTGCCGCACCCAGTTCAAGCTGGTGGCGGACATGGAGCACAAGTGGGAGCAGATGGCAGCCATCATCGCGAAACTATCCTGACAGCACAAACACAAACAACAGCGGTTGAGCAGCACGCCCAACCGCTTTTTTTGACCGGGGGACCTTGGAACCCTTTTTGAAAAAAGGGTTCCAAACCTCCGAAAAACTTTAGAATTTTCTCACAAACAATGACTCACGACATCCAAAACGACAAAAACAGGGAGAAAAGCTGATTCATCAGACAGATTCCAAAGTTTTTTGCGCACTTTTTTTCAAAAAAGTGCCGTCCCCCCCGTCTCCCTGTCTCCCCGTCCTACGGCGTCATGAGCATGGGCAGCATCTGCTCCACCGCCTGGTAGATGACCCGGTGGCCTTCCTCGTTGGGGTGCATGCCGTCGATGCAGTACAGGTCCCCCAGGACCCGCTCCCTTAAGAAGAAGGCGCGCAGGTCGAAGAGCTTGCACTGGGTGTGGCGGGCCACCTTGTGGACGGCCAGGCCGTACTGCTCCTGCCAGCGGTAGACGTGGTGGGCATCCCCCAGGTAGCGCAGGATGTTCTCTTCGTTGAGGCCCTGGGAGACCCAGGGCACGAAGCGCTCGGCCACCAGGGGTGGCGGGGTGATGAGGACGGCCACCTTGCCCTGCTGCCGCACCAGTTTCACAATGGTGGTGAGCTGGTTTTCAAAGGTGTCCAGGTCGGTGCGGGGCGGGTGGAAGCTGTCCGGGTCGGCGGAGATGCGCTCCCAGCTGGGGGTGCAGTCGTTGCCGCCGTACTGGATGGCAACGGCATCAACGCCATTTAAATCCTCCTCGGGCAGGGCATCGATGCCGTCCTGCACGATGGCGCCGAAGCGGGAGTGGTTCTTCAGGTTGCAAAGCTTGTGCTGCTGGGCCAGCTTTTCAAAGCTGCCCTTCAGATAGGCATAGCGGCCGCGGTCCTCCTGGAAGCTGACGCCCCGGCCGATGGAGTCTCCGAATAAGGCGATGGTGATCATGGGCAGTGATTCCTTTCCTGGTGGTCCAGGGGGGGGGATTACAGGTAGTCGCCGCAGAGGCGGATGCTGGCCTCCCACAGGTCGTGGGCCAGCTGGGGATCCCGGGCCTTCCGGCTGCTCTTGGCCGGCTGCTTCTGCGCATAGTACTGGCCGGGCTCCCAGTCTGTGCCGGGCTGCCCTTCCGCCAGAAAGAGGAGGGTTTCGGCGCCCTGGCCGGGGCTGATGATGCCGGGCAGGTTCTTCAGCGCGCTGTGGTAGAGGATGCGCATAAAGGAGGTGGTGTCCCGGGCGAAGGAGGTGGCCACCACCCCGGGGTGGAAGCTGGCGGCGGCGATGCCCTGCCGGCCGAAGCGCCGCTGCAGCTCCCGGGCGTGGAGGATGTTGCACAGCTTGGCATTGCCATAGGCCAGGTGCTGGGAATAGCGCCGGGGCCTGGGCACATCCTTCAGGTTGAAGAACAGGCCGATGGATTTGTGGGCCACGCTGCTGGTGTTGATGACGCTGGCCCGGCTTTTGATGAGGCTGGGCAGCAGCAGGTGGGTTAAGAGGAAATGGGCCAGGTGGTTCACCTGAAAGGTGATTTCCAAGCCGTCCTTGGTGGGGGGCTGCTTGTTGAACATGCCCCCGGCGTTGTTCACCAGCACGTCGATGCGGGGGAAGTCCGCCTTTAAGCGCTGGGCCAGGGTGCGCACCTGGGCCAGCTCTGCAAAATCAGCGATGTAGGGCGCGGCGCCGATGCCCTCGGCCACGGCCCGGGTGCGTTCGGGGTTCCGGCCGATGACGGCCACCTGCCAGCCCTTTTGTGCAAGGGCGATGGCGGCTTCCCGGCCGATGCCGTCACTGGCGCCGGTGATGAGGGCTGTTTTCATGGCTCCCTCCTAAACAGATTCGATACTCAACGCACTCTTTCATGCTTCCATGAATCGGTCTGCGTCAGGATTCACTCCACTTCGTTCGCTGCCAGG
>DAITOE010000065.1:0-1144 GCA_036834245.1 Clostridia bacterium
TTCCACAGGGGCAGGGTGTTCACCAGGGTGGACTGGATGCGCTCAATCAGCAGGGAGTTGTTGTTTTGCAGCAGGCGGATCTGGGGCGCCATCTGCAGGCTGATCTGCCGGGTGAGCTTCAGGTCGTGGAGCTTTTTCTCAAACCGGTCCGCTGCCTGCTCCAGGTCGGAGGCCTTCTGGGCGTCCAGGGTGTCCCCGCTCTGGGCGGCCTTTTCCTTGAGCTTTACCAGGTCGGTTTCCCGCACTTCCTTCAGGCGCTTTTCACCGGCGATGATGTACATGGTGAGCTCCCGGAAGTATTCCAGGTTCATGTCGTAGAGGTGGTTGAACATGGACACGTCTTTGAGCAGCTGCACCTGGTGGTTTTCCAGGGTGCCGGCGATGTTTGACACATTGCCGGCCACGTCGTCAAACCGGGCCTGGACCTGGGCCATGTGCTTCTTCGCATTGGAAAACAGCGCCCGCAGCCCTTTGGGCTTTTCGGCGGAATGCTCAAAGGATTTGAGCTCGCCCACCAGCTTGGTGAGGCTGTCCCCCACGTCGCCGGCGTCGATGTTGCGCACCTCTTCCAGGATGCTGTCTGCGAAGGTGGACACCTTTTTCTGGGCGTCAGCGCCGTAGAGCATGACATGCTGGGGGTTCCCCAGGTCAATCCGGGCGGCAAACTCGTCCACCGCCTTGCGCTCCTGGGGGGTCAGGTTGCTGTCCAGGTCGCTGGCCAGTTTGGCCTGGACATCCGGCGCCACCGGGGCCTCCTGCTGGGCCTGTTCGAACTTGTCCAGCACGGCTGCCACCTTGAGCTTGTCCGCCGCTTCGCTGCTTAGGGTGAGGGTGGGCAGGGGCTTGTTCACCAGGGCGTCCTGCACCGCTTCTGCAGCCTGGTCCAGCTGCGCTGCAGCCTCCTGAATGGCTTCCTGGGACTGCTTGTTCACATCTTTCGGCTCTGTCATTTGGTTTCCTCCTTCATCTGCGCTTGCGCGCCGGCCTGGGCGCCGCTTCCCGCGGCGGATTGATTCATTGTAAATTCATTGCCCAGCAGGCTGTCCTGCCGGAGCATGGTTTCCAGCACGTCAATGTCCGTGGTGATGTCCAGCATGTCGTTGCGGTGGAGGGTCTCCAGCTGCTTTTCAAAGGCGCCGATGAC
>DAITOE010000065.1:1244-8994 GCA_036834245.1 Clostridia bacterium
AGCAGGGCCAGGCCCCCGGCGATGGCGTAATGGCCCAGGCGGTGCAGCGGAAACAGAAGGGAATACAGCAGGCCTGTTCCCCCTGCCGCCAGGAAGGCGGCCACCATGCCCCGGCCCGGGGAGGTGGACTGTTTGTTTTTCTTGGCCATGGGCCCTCCAATCGGTAAAAATGCTGGAAAAATGGCTGTGAAGCCTATGGGAAGTATAGCATACCCGCAAGAGGGCAATCAAATGAAATCTGGATGAGAAAACCAGCACATTCCGGCAAAACTATGGTATAATCCATACGGATTGAATATACAAGTTGAGGTATCTGTATGATTGTCATTGGATTGAGCACCAATAAGGACACCAAAACCCAGGCGGACTGGATGCCCAAGGACTATGTCAAGGCCGTGCTGCGGGCTGGCGCCCTGCCCATCATCCTGCCCATGGTGGAGGAGGATGACCCCAACTACGACGAGTTCATGGACAAGGTTATCAACATGGTGGACGGCCTCGTGTTCACCGGCGGCCCCGATGTGGACCCCATCCACTACAAGGAGGCCAAGTTGCCCGGCTGCCACGAGCCCCTGCCGGACCGGGACAAGGCCGACCTGAGCCTGATGACCCGGGCCCTGACGGTCCACAAGCCCTTCCTGGCCATCTGCCGGGGGCTGCAGGTGTGCAACACCGTGATGGGAGGCACCCTGTACCAGGACCTGCCCAGCCAATTGCCCAAGGTGGACAGCCACGAGGTGCCCGATATCCTGGAAGCCCACCAGGTGAACATCACCCCCGGCACCCTCCTGCACCGTCTCACCCAGGCAGAGCGCCTGCCCGTCACCAGTCGCCATCACCAGGCCATCAAGCAGGTGGCTCCGGGGCTTCTGGTGAGCGCCGTCAGCGAGGACGGCGTGATTGAGGCAGTGGAGTTTGAAGATGGCCGGGCCGCCCTGTGCGTGCAATGGCATCCCGAGAACCTGGCTCCCACCGACCCCCGCCACCAGGCCCTGTTTGACTGGCTGGTGAAGGCTGCCGACGAACGAAAATGAAAATCGCCCTCATCGCCGACCTCCACGGCAACCTGCCCGCCGTGATGGCCCTGGAAGCGCACCTGAAAACCCAGCGGCCGGACGCCCTGTGGTGCCTGGGGGACATGGTGGGCAAGGGGCCCAGCTCCAGAGAGTGCTATGAGTGGGCCATGGCCCATTGCGACCTCATCCTGGGGGGCAACTGGGACATCGGCATCGGCGAGCGCAACTACAAACGGGACGCCTACTACCACGAGCAGCTGGGGCCGGAGCGCCTCAAGCTGCTGGCCCGCCTGCCCCGGCAGCATGAAACCTGGATGTCCGGGCGCCGGATCCGGCTGATCCATGGCCGCCCGGTGATGGAAAAGCTGCTGATGGTGCAGGACGCCAAGGAGCACCTGCTGCCCTTTCTGGAGCCGGATTTCAACATGCTGGTCTATGCCGACTCCCACCGCCAGGGCATCCGGACCTTCCACGGGCAGATCGTCAACATCGGCTCCGTGGGCAACGCCCTGGGCATTCCCATGGTGCAGTATGCCCTCCTGGAAGGGGAGCCGGGGCAGGACCTGGCCCCCCTGGAGGTGCGCATGGTGACCCTGCCCTACGACAACCAGCAGGCCGCCCGGGACGCCCGGGAAGCCCCGGGGCTGCCGGATGCCGCGGCCTATATCCAGGAAGTGATGACCGGCAGGTATGCCGGCAGCATGCGGATCAAATCCAAGAAACGGACCATTGAATAGGAGGACATGATGTCAAACATTCCCACTGCACATAACAGCGCCAAGAAAGGCGATTTCGCCCGCACCGTCTTGATGCCCGGCGACCCCCTCCGCGCCCAGTTCATTGCGGAAAACTTTTTGACCCATGCAAAACTGGTGAACAACGTCCGGGGCATCCAGGGCTACACCGGGGAATACAAGGGCAAACCGGTGTCCGTGATGGCCTCCGGCATGGGGATGCCTACCATGGGCATCTATTCCTATGAATTGTTCAACTTCTATGATGTGGAGCAGATCATCCGGGTGGGCAGCGCCGGGATGATCCGCCAGGACCTGAAGCTGCGGGACGTGGTGGCGGGGCTGTCCGCCTATTCCAACTCCAACTACGGCGCCCAGTTTGGCTTCAAGGGCAACCTGGCCCCCACGGCGGACTTCGGATTGCTGATGCAGGCCCATGAGGCGGCCAAGCAACTGGGGATTGACCTGAAAGCCGGGCCCATCTTCTCCTCTGACGTGTTTTATGACGAGTCCACCCCCCCGGCCAGCACCGTCCTTGAAAACCTGGGGGTCCTGTGCGTGGAGATGGAGGCCTATGCCCTCTACCTGAACGCCGCCCGGGCCGGCAAGAAGGCCCTGGCCCTGCTGACCATCTCCGACAACCCCAAGACCGGGGAGGGCCTCAGCGCCCTGGACCGCCAGCAGACCTTCACCCAGATGATGGAAATCGCCCTGGAAATCGCCTGATGCGCATCCTGGTCAGCGCCTGCCTGATGGGCCTGTGCACCCGCTATGACGGCGGGCACAACGAAAACAAGGCGGTGCTTGCCCTCATGGACCGGCATGTGCTGATTCCCGCCTGCCCGGAGCAGCTGGGTGGCCTGCCCACCCCCCGGGTGCCCTGCGAACAGGTGGGCCGGCGTGTGCTGAGCAAAGAGGGCAGGGACTGCACCGGGGCTTTTGTGCTGGGGGCTGAACTGGCCTTGCAGACCTTTGACCTGTGCGGCTGCGAAGCCGCCATCCTCAAGGCCCGCAGCCCCTCCTGCGGCAAAGGCCCCACCTATGACGGCAGCTTCACCAGGGCCCTTGCAGACCGGCCCGGGGTGTTTGCGGGAATGCTGCTGAAGCGGGGTGTGCCGGTGTACTCTGAGGAGGATACAGAAGCGTTGGCAGCCCTCTAATCACAAGGATTCAAGTGATACGCCGCCCTGCTGGGGCGGCGTACTATTATGAGACAGTTTTCTGCGGCTTGATCCTACGGTCGATTTGCTCGCTGAAGTAAAGGCCCAGGATGATGAAAAACAGCACCACATAAGGCACCGCCTGCAGGGAAAAGGCCTTCACCAGCAGGCCGGCCGCCGGCGGAATCAGGGTGGACCCCGCATAGGCGGCGGCCATCTGTAGGCCGATGGCGGTCTGGGACACCGCGTTGCCGAAGCGCTGCGGGGTTAAAAAGGTCATGGAGGGGAAGATGGGGGCGTTGCCCAGGCCCAGCAGCACAAAGGCCGCCAGGGAGACCTCCCGGGGCAGGGGCAGCGCCAGCAGCACCCCGCCTGATAAGGCCAGGAAAAAACCAAAGCGGATCATGCGCCGGCTGTCCACCTTCATGGCCACAAAGCCGGAGATGCCCCGGCCCAGGGTGGTGCCCAGGAAATAAAGCGAAGAAAACAGGGCGGCGCTGGCCGGGTCAAAGCCCTTTTGCTGCTCCAGAAGGGTGGCGGCCCAGACCCCGGCGGTGGCCTCAAAGCCCACAAAGCAAACATAGGACAGCAGCACCATCAACAGGCCCGGCGTGCGCACAGCCTGAAGGAAGGGAATGTGCCGGCTGGCGGTGCCTGTTGCCACGGTGTGCCGCTCCGCCTTCATCCACAGGGGCAGGGAGAGGGCCAGCACGGCACAGAGCACGCCCTGGAGCAGGGCTGCGGTGCGGTAGCCCTGGGACCAGGTGGCGATCTTCAGGTTGACGCCGATGATGACAGGCCCCAGGGTGGCTCCCAGCCCCCACATGAAATGCAGCCAGCTCATGTGGTGGGCTTTGTAATTGCGGGCTACAAAGCCGTTGAGGCCGGCATCCACCGCCCCGCCCCCGGTGCCCAGGAACAGGGTGACCAGGCAGGCCATGAAGAAGGTGTTGATGAACGAATAGGCCAGCAGCATCAGGGCGGTGAGCAGTACGGAGCCCACCAGCACCCGCCCGGTGCCGAAACGGGCGATGAGGGGGCCGCTGAGCAGGCTGGAAATCACGGCGCCGATGGCGCTGACCATGGACACAAAGCCCAGGTCCGACACCGTCTGGCCAATCTGCACCGCCACCGTGGGCCAGGCCGCCCCCAGCATGGCATCCGGCAGCCCCAGGCTGACAAAGGACAGGTAAATCAGGGGCAATAAAAACGCAAACATACAAGACCCTCCCGCCTGGCTATCCTATCCCAAGCATGGGCTGCTGGCAAGGGAGAGGCTGATCTTTCATACGTTCTGATGCATCAAGGATAAACCGCGCCCATTCATTCCGCAAACAGCTGCCGGATCCGGGCGGCCTGGGCCGCTTCCTCCTGGCCTGCAAACTGCCAGGGCGGATTTTGCCAGTCAATCTTGCGGTTGGCGGGGTCCTTCACATCAAAGATGCCGTCCAGGCGCAGGTATACCAGGGCAGAGTCTGTGTTTTTCAGACTGTGGAACACCGGGGCATCCTGAGACAATTTGAGCCCCTTCCGGTTGGATAGCACCAGGGCTTCTGTCAGGGCGGTTCCCGGCGACAACAGCTGCAGCCGCTCCCGGAACACCTGGCTGCCCCGGCCAAACAAAGTGTAGGACACTGCGGCCTTCCCAGCCTGCACCTGGACATGGACCTGACCCACCCAGTAGGCATTGGCAGCCACCAGGGGCAGGGTGATCTCGCAGTCGCTGGACAGGTCCACCAGGGCCGCCCGGTACCACTCCCGGCAGATGTCAGGATTTATATCGGAAAACTTCGGCCCCATCACACAGAAGCTGACCGCAAAGGCCGCGTCCCCCGGGTAATAGGGGCGCACCTGAAGCACCGTGCCGCAGGCCTTGCAGGCTTGCTGCTGCTCCCCTACCTTGTGAAGCGCTGCAGGCACCACCGTCTGCCACGGGCCTGCGCTGTGGGCTTTCAAGGGCAGGGCTTCTGACTGAACCTGCTGACAATGCCGGCAGGGACGGACCCGGCTGCCGGCGATCAGGCAGGTGGACGCAGCTTGAACCTCCCACTTGTCATAGGCATGGCTTCTGGGCGGCAGCACGCTCACTTCCCGGGCAGGGCAGGCCGTGCAGGCCCGTTCCCGGGTCCCGGGCTGTTCGCAATCCGGGCGGGGGTGGTACTGCCAGGCTCCGAAGGAATGGGCGGCCAGGGCCAGGGTTTCCTGCTCCAGCAGTCCGCAGGCAGTGCAACTGCGCTCCTGTTGCCCAGGCTGGCTGCAGGTGGAAGCTGCCAGGGCGCGCCAGGGCCCAAACACATGCTTTTTCTTTTCAAGGATATCCCGGACCACATGGGGACAGTTCCTGCAGCGGTGGATTCTGCTGCCAGTTTCCGCACAGGTGGCTTCCCGTTCCGTCTCCCAGGCTGTATAAACATGGCTGCCTGCTGGCAAGATCTCTTCCTCCCGGTGGCCGCAGCGGCCGCAGCTTCGGTGCCGGCTGCCGGCCATGGTGCAGTCCGTGCGGGCTCCATTGGTCCATGCAGAGAACCGATGCGCGGTTTCAGCCAGGGTCTCCCGGACCACATGGGTACAGTGTTTGCAACGGTGGACCCTGCTCCCGGTTTCTGAACAGGTGGCCTCCCGTTCAACCTCCCAGGCTGCGTAGGCATGGCTGCCTGCCGGCAGGACGCCTTCCTCACGATAGCCGCACAAACTGCAAGTTCTATGGCGGTTGCCAACCTCTGTGCAGCTGGTGCGGGGTTCATTCGTCCAGGCTGAAAACTGATGGCTGATTGCTGCCAGGGCTTCCTGAACTACCTGGGGGCAATTTCTGCAGCGGCGGATTCTGCTGCCGTCCATCAAGCAGGTGGCGTCACGTTCTACCTCCCAGGCGGCGTACAGATGGCTGCCGGGCGGCAGGATCTCTTCCTCAATATCACCGCACAGTTTACAGGTCCTGGACCGGTTGCCGGACTCTGTACAATCCGTGCGGGGCTCGTTCACCCATGCTGAAAACTGATGGCCGGTTGCAGCCAGGCGTTCCCGGACCACATGGGAACAGTTCCGACAGCGGTGAACCCTGGTGCCTTCCGCTACGCAAGTGGCTTCCTGCTCGGTCTCCCAGGCAGCATAGGCATGGCTGCCAGGTGCCAGGCTGCCTTCTTCACGGTGGCCGCATAAGTTGCAGCTCCTGTGCCGGCTGCCCACCTCCGTGCAGTCCGTACGGGGTTCATTCTGCCAGGCTGAAAACTGATGGCTGGTCTTTGCCAGGCTCTCCCGGACCACCTGGGGGCAATTTTTGCAGCGGTGGATCCTGCTGCCTTCCAAAGAACAGGTGGCTTCCCGCTCCGTTTCCCAGGCGGCGTAGGCATGGCTGCCGGGCGCCAGGCTGCCCTCCTCGCGGTGACCGCAGCGGCTGCAGGTTCTGTGCCGGCTGCCGGCTGCCGTGCAGTCTGCCCGGGGCGCAGGTTCCCAGGCTGAAAACTGGTGGCCGGTGACTGCCAGGCTCTCCCTGACCACCTGGGGGCAGTTCCTGCAGCGGCGGATTTTGCTGCCTGCCGCAGTACAGGTGGGCTCCTGCTCCGTCTCCCAGGCGGCGTAGACATGGTTCACCGCTGCCAGGGTGCCGGTTTCCCGGGCAGCGCAGACGGCGCACACCCGGTACCTGCTGCCCGGGGCCAGGCAATCCTGCCGGGCTTCTGCCGTCCAGGCACCAAAGGCGTGGGCTTTGAACGGCAGGGCTTCCGTTTCAATGACATCGCAGGACTTGCAGCCGCGCTGGCGCAGGCCCGTTGATGCGCAGGTAGCAGGCCTGGTTTCCGTCCAGGCAGCAAAGACGTGGGCCTTGCCGGGGCTTTCCCTGCGCTCCTCCTGGCCGCAGGCGGTGCAGGCGCGGACAGACAGGCCGCCCAGGGTGCAGTCCGCTGTTTTTCCATTCACCCAGGCTGAGAAGCTGTGAGGTGTGGTTGCAAGCGGCTGGACATCCTTCAAGCCACAGTGCACACAGGAGGCCTCCTGGCGTCCCTCCTGCGTGCAGCTGGCTGCCTGCGCCACCGTCCAGCCCGAATAATAGTGGGGATGGCCAGGGATGGCCCGGCGCTGGGCATCGCCGCAGCGGGTACATTCCCGGACTTCCAGGCCCTCTGTCATGCAGGCCGGCATCTCCTGGACGCGCCAGGGAGACAGGCTGTGCCCCAGGGCTGGCAACACCTCATTCTCCTGGTAGTGGCAGTGGCTGCAGGTTTTCAGGAGGCTGCCCGGGCTTTCACAGGCAGGTTCCTGCCGGGTCAGGGAATAGGCATGGGCAGCCAGCGGCGTTTTTTCTTCCTGGGTGCACAGGGCACAGACCCTGATGTCAAAACCGTCCAGCAGGCAGTTGCTGCCAATCTGCCGGCTGACAGGGCCCCACGAATGGGCTTTCTTGTCCAGCAGGATGGATTGAACACCCCCGCATTCCCGGCATGTCTGCTGGGCCTGGCCAGGCTGGCTGCAGGAGGACGGCTGCACCACCACCGGAAGCCCGTAGTCGTGAAGACCTGCCCCGCAGCCTGCTTCTGCACGGCCTCCGGGGATCATCCCGGATAAAACAACAAGCGAAGCAAAACAGCAGACCAACAGCAGACGAACCGGCTTTCTCTTCCTCATGTGCAACCCTGCTTTTCAGTTTTATCGGACTGGTTTCATTATAGGACCCAGGAGAGGAATGTCAATCGTTTTCAGGGCACAGGAAGGTCCCGGGCTGTTCAAGGGACATCAAGGAAGCAGAAGCCGGACGCATCCCTTCATATAAGATGCATGCAAGCGGGAGAAATCGCGGTTTTGCAGCCGGGCCGGGCAATTTTTGGCAATTTTGTTGTTTTTT
>DAITOE010000066.1:0-8977 GCA_036834245.1 Clostridia bacterium
CCCTTTGTAAGCCAAATCGATGGCAGGGGCAGGCTTTGAGAACTTATGCTGTGGGCATCAAGGGAAAGGAGTTCTAATTGATATGTTGTTGACCAAACGCCGCCTGGCCTGCAGGCTTTCATTCGCCCTTTTAATCCTGGTTGTCGCCCTCGCCCTGGGGGGCTGTTCCCTGGGCATCTTTGACCAGGTGATCCCCAGGGAGCCCATCCGGGTGATCAACGACAGCGGCACGGCATTTTCCGTGCTGGGCCTGTACTGGGAGGATCACCTGCTGCTGCACAAGGCTGAGGGCGGGGATATGTACCAGGCGGTGTTCCCCGGCAAGCTGCTGGCGGAGGTCCCAAGCGCCCGCATGGTGGGCATCACCCGGGATTTAAAGGTGTATGTGTCCGGCCCGGAGGACATCAAAGGCAAGGACCAGCTGATGATTCAGGCGGTGCAGCCGCTTTCGGGGGACATCCCTTTGCTCTCCGGCATCCCGTCCCTGGACAGCTGGGAAACAGCCCGCTCAGGGGGCAAGGTCAGCGCCAGCTTCAAGGCGGACACGCCTTTTCATTACCAGGTCTATGTGCTGGGCCGCGGCACCACCCTGGCGCCTTCCGGCTGGGATACCGGGGACGCCCCGGTGACCGTCTCCTGGGAGGAGAACCGGGGCATGACCCAGAGCTGGCTGCTGCTGAAGGCGGAGTAATCCTGCACATACACATGATGGCTGTGATGAAGCGGAGGCCTCCACCGTATTTGCATGGTGGAAAGAAGGCGCATACGGCCCCAGCCAGACAGCGCTTCCTTTAATGAATTAAACCGGGCTACAAGCATCCCCGGTCCGCCGGCGCCACATTGTTCACTATGAAAATAGACCGCCTTGTACTTAACATGTACACGCTGGAAAAGCAGGCCCTGTTGCCTGCTTTTCCACTTCCATCCTGCCGGAATCTCTGTATAATGGGGGCCGGATGTCACCCGAGTGGCACCAGGAAAGTGAAGGGCTGCGCACATGTCTCCCAGCAGATCAAGCGGTCAGAAGGCGGTCCTCGCCCGGATGGGCAAGTTTCTTCATTCCGGCTGGTATGTGCCCGGGGATGAGGAGAGCAACCAGTCCCGCCGGTCCCTGGTGGTGTTCAATATCCTGGCCAACGTGTCTGCCAACCTGATTGGCGGCAATTTTTTTACGGGCCTGCTTATTGTGCTCAAGGCGGAGGATGCCTTTGTGGGCCTCATCACCATGCTCACCTTCGGCGCCAACCTGCTGCAGCTGTTCTCCCCCTATATCCTGGAGCGCTTCAACCGCAGGAAGCCGGTGTTGATTGGGGTGCGGGTGCTGATTCATCTCATCAACATCCTGTTTGTGGGGCTGATTCCCTTCATGCCGGTGCACATGCACACCCGCCTGGTGTTCCTGGGCTTTTCGGTGTTCCTGGTGAACGCCCTGGCCGCCTTCTCAGGGCCGGGGATCTCCATCTGGCACATTGCCCACATCCCCCCGTCGGTGCGGGTGCAGTATTTTTCGCTGGTCACCATGCTCAACGGCATTTTCGTGGCGGCTTTCAACCTGCTGGGTTCCGGGGTGGTGGACCTGTTCAAGGAAGGCGGGCAGGAGCTGCTGGGCCTGTCCATCCTGCGGATCCTGGCCCTGGTGCTTGCCGCCTTTGACATCGTGCAGCTGGTGCGCATCCGGGAGCTGCCCCTCACCCGGCCCCTGCAGAAAATCCGCCTGAAAGCCCTGCTGGTGGAGCCCTTCCGCCAGCCTCATTATCTGCGCAGCAACCTGGTGGTGGTGCTGTGGAGCCTGGTGGTGAACCTGCCGGGCAGCTTCTACACCGTGTATTTGCTGCGGGAGCTGGGCATTCCCTATTCCTATATCATGCTCATCTCCTCTATCAATGTGGCGGTGCTGATGGGCTTCACCTGGCTGTGGCGGCACATCTTTTTGAAGTACAACTGGCTGCGGCCCCTGTCCATTGCCATTTTGATGCTGGCCCCTCACTATGTGCTGCTGGCCTTTGTGTCCCCGGGGTTGATGTTCCTGTACCCCATCGGGGTGATCTGGAGCTTCATTTGCACCTGCGGCATCAACCTGGCCTTCTCCAGCGTGGCCTTCATCAACCTGCCCCAGGAGAACCAGACCCTCTACATCGGCTTTCATTCCACGGCCAACTTCCTGGCTGCCCTCACGGCTGCCACCCTGGCCCGGGCCTTTGTCACCCGCCTGGGCGGGCTGCGCTTCACCCTGCTGGGGGTGCCCTTCGGGGAGAAGCAGCTGCTGATGCTGATTGTGGGCGCCCTGATGGTGGGGGTGGGGCTGGCCATCGGGGCCATTGCAAAAAAGAACATCAAGGAAGGCCTGGAGCATTAGGCCAAACAAGGAGATGCTATGAAAAAACTGTATGACGAAACCCATCCCTACAGCGACACCGACCGCCGCCGCACCCTGTGGTACCTGCTGGAGCCTGCGGACGGCACCGGCTTCCTCTTTGGCAGAATGGAAGAGTTCGGGGTCAGTTTCTTGGTGCCCGGGGACTACGAGCCCCTGGCGCAGTCCATCCTGTCTGCCATGCTGGCCAGCCGCCTGGATGCGGCGGCGCAGGGGGTATCAGAAACCCATTTCATCTTCTATACGGACCGCCGGGACGGCGACGCCATGGGCGACCAGGTGCGCTTCACCATTATGACCCGGCTGAAAGGGAATGAAGTGAGCTGCGAACTGATGTACAGCGATTTTCTGTTCGCCTCGGCCCATGATGAACTGGTGAAGGTGAGGGACACCATTTTGGATGTCTTGCGCGCAAGCCTTGTCTGATCAAGCCTTGGATAAACTGTATATCGACCTATACAAATAAATTCCGGGGCCCGGGGCCAATGGCCCCGGGCTGGGGGTTTGGGGGATGAAATCCCCCAACGTTCCTCTCCTCCCCATCCCGCCCACGAAAAAACCAGCCCGTTTCCAGGCTGGTTTCTTGTTGTCCTGCTTGCAGGATCAGTAGGTTTCCTGCAGCTCGATGTTCTTGTAGCGCCGCATGCCGGTGCCGGCGGGGATGAGCTTGCCGATGATGACGTTTTCCTTCAGGCCCTCCAGGGGGTCCACCTTGCCCTTGATGGCGGCCTCGGTGAGCACCCGCGTGGTCTCCTGGAAGGAGGCGGCGGAGAGGAAGGAATCGGTGGCCAGGGAGGCCTTGGTAATGCCCAGGAGGACGCGCTTGGCGCTGGCCACCCGGGGCTGGTCGTCGGGGTCGGCTTCGCCGGCCTTGACCTTCTCCTCAAACTCGCGCACGGCCTTGGCGTTGGCTTCGTCAAACTGGAAGATGTCCACCAGGGAACCGGGGAGGAGGTTGGTGTCGCCGGATTCCTCCACCCGCACCTTGCGCAGCATCTGGCGGATGATGACCTCGATGTGCTTGTCGGCCAGGCCCACACCCTGGCTGTGGTAGACGCTGAGCACCTCCCGCAGCAGGTAGTCCTGCACCGCCTTCACGCCCAGGATGCGCAGCAGGTGGTGGGGGTTGATGGAGCCTTCAATCAGCTCATCGCCCGCCTCCACGCGGTCGCCCGCCTCCACCTTGAGCCTGGCGCCGTAGTGGATCAGGTAGGATTTCTTTTCCTCCGGGTCGTGCTCGGAGGTGACCACGATTTCCCGGCGCTTCTTGGTGGTCTGGATGGACACCGTGCCCGCGATGTCGGACAGGGTGGCCTCACGCTTTGGCTTGCGCGCCTCAAACAGCTCCTCCACCCTGGGCAGGCCCTGGGTGATGTCCTCCACGTTTGCCACGCCGCCGGTGTGGAAGGTGCGCATGGTCAGCTGGGTGCCGGGCTCGCCGATGGACTGGGCGGCGATGATGCCCACCGCCTCGCCGATGTCCACCAGGCCGCTGTGGGCCAGGTTGGTGCCGTAGCACTTGGCGCAGACGCCGTTCTGGCAGCGGCAGGTAAGGACAGAGCGCACCTGGATCTTGCTGACGCCGGCGTCCGCAATCTTGCGGGCCAGCAGCTGGTTGATCTCCTGGTTGGTGGTGCAGAGGAGCTCGCCGGTGATGGGGTCAAAGACGTCCTCTGCGGCCACGCGGCCGGAGATGCGTTCCTCCAGGGTTTCGATTTCGGAGATGGGCTGCACGGTGATGCCCCGGATCTTCTCGTCCCGGTTCTCAAAGCAGTCCACTTCCCGCACGATGACCTCCTGGCTCACGTCCACCAAGCGGCGGGTTAAGTAGCCGGAGTCAGCGGTGCGCAGGGCGGTGTCCGCCAGGGATTTGCGGCTGCCGTGGGAGCTCATGAAGAACTCCAGCACGTTGAGGCCCTCCCGGAAGTTGGAGCGGATGGGCAGCTCGATGGTCTTCCCGGAGGGGGAGGCCATCAGGCCGCGCATGCCGGCCAGCTGGGACACCTGGCCGATGGAGCCGCGGGCGCCGGAATTGGTCATCATGTAGATGGGGTTGGTGGGGTCCAGCACCTTCATGACCCGGCCCTTCAGGTCGTTGGTGGTCTCGCTCCACACGTCGATGATGGCCTTGTAGCGCTCGTCCTCGCTCATCAGACCGCGGCGGTAGCGCTTCTCGATGCTGTCCACCCGCTCGTCGGCCTGGTGGAGCAGGTCCTGCTTCTCGCTGGGCACCACGATGTCGGAAATGGACACGGTGATGGCGCCCCTTGTGGAATAGGTGTAGCCCAGGCGCTTGATCTCGTCCAGCACCTTCGCGGTGCGGTTGACGCCGTGGACGTGATAGCAGTTGTCAACGATGCGGCCCAGGTCCTTCTTGTTGACCTCATGGTCCACTTCCAGCAGGAACATGTCATCCAGGGAGTTCCGGGACTGCAGGCCCAGGTCCTGGGGGATGACGGAGTTGAAGATGAGCAGGCCCAGGGTGCAGTCGATGAGGCGGCGCTCGGTGACGCCGTCAAAGCTGCGGGTGAGCCGCACCCGGATGGGGGCATGGAGGGTGATCTCGTCCTTGTGGTAGGCCATCTCGGCTTCGTCCATGGAGGAGAACACGCGGCCGGCGCCCTGGGCGTTTTTGTCGGTCAGGGTCAGGTAGTGGCAGCCGATGACCATGTCCTGGTTGGGGGAGATGACGGGCTTGCCGTCCTGGGGCTTCATGATGTTGTTGGCCGCCAGCATCAGGAAGCGGGCTTCGGCCTGGGCTTCCGAGGACAGGGGCACGTGAACGGCCATCTGGTCGCCGTCAAAGTCGGCGTTGTAGGCGGTGCAGACCAGGGGGTGCAGCTTGATGGCCTTGCCCTCCACCAGCACCGGCTCAAAGGCCTGGATGCCCAGGCGGTGCAGGGTGGGGGCGCGGTTTAGGAGGACGGGGTGCTCCTGGATGACGTCTTCCAGGATGTCCCACACTTCGGGCCGCACTTTTTCCACCGCCCGCTTGGCGCTTTTCACGTTGTTGGAAATGCCCAGCTTGACCAGCTGCTCCATCACAAAGGGCTTGAACAGCTCCAGGGCCATCTCCTTGGGCAGGCCGCACTGGTGCAGCTTCAGTTCCGGCCCCACCACGATGACGGAACGGCCGGAATAGTCCACCCGCTTGCCCAGGAGGTTCTGGCGGAAGCGGCCCTGCTTGCCCCGCAGGAGGTCCGACAGGGACTTCAAGGGCCGGTTGCCGGGGCCGGTGACGGCGCGGCCGCGGCGGCCGTTGTCGATGAGGGCGTCCACGGCTTCCTGCAGCATGCGCTTTTCGTTGCGCACGATGATGTCCGGGGTGCCCATCTCCAGCATCCGCTTTAAGCGGTTGTTGCGGTTGATGACCCGGCGGTACAGGTCGTTGAGGTCGCTGGTGGCAAAGCGTCCGCCGTCCAGCTGCACCATGGGGCGCAGGTCCGGCGGGATGACGGGCAGCACGTCCAGGATCATCCACTCCGGCCGGTTGTTGCTCTGCCGGAAGGCCTCCACCGCTTCCAGGCGCTTGATGGCGTGGCTGCGGCGCTGGCTCTCGGTCTCCTTGTCCCGCTCTTTTTCGGTTAAGAACTCAATCTCTTCCTTGAGCATCTTGCTCAGGCCATCCAGGTCCAGGTCCTGCAGCAGGATTTTGATGGCCTCGGCGCCGATGCCGGCGCGGAAGGAGCCGCGCTCCTCCTCGGGCTTCATCATCAGCTGCCGGTAGGCGGCATCAGAGATGAGGGCGTATTTCTCGGTCTTGGTGTGGTCGGTGTTGCCGGGGTCGATGACGATGTAGGAGGCGAAATACAGCACCTTTTCCAGGTTCCGGGGGCTGACGTCCATCAGCATGCCCAGGCGGCTGGGGATGCCCTTGAAATACCAGATGTGGCTCACGGGCGCGGCCAGCTCGATGTGGCCCATGCGCTCCCGGCGCACCTTAGAACGGGTGACCTGGACGCCGCATTTGTCGCAGATTTTTTCCTTGTCCCGGTATTTGATGCGCTTGTACTTGCCGCAGCTGCACTCCCAGTCCTTCACAGGCCCGAAGATGCGCTCGCAGAACAGGCCGCCCCGCTCGGGTTTCAAGGTGCGGTAGTTGATGGTTTCGGGCTTGGTTACCTCACCATAGCTCCACTCGCGGATCTCCTCGGGGGAGGCCATGCCAATCTGGATGGATTCCAGGTTTGTCAGTTCAAACATTCAATATTTCTCCTTGCGCAGCGCAGGTCACTCAATTTCCAGATCGTCGTCGTCAAAATCCAGTTCCAGGTCGTCATCCAGGTCGGTGTCGTCCTCGTCGGCGTCCTCCACCAGGCTGCCGGTGCGGATGCCCTCGGCGCCGTCCTCCTCGTCCTGGTCGATTTCGTCAGCCAGGGCCAGGTCGTCCATGGCCAGGTTGAGGGCGTCGATGGACAGTTCCTCGATGTTGGCGGGGATGGCGGCGGCGGTCTCCTCCTCCTGGGCCTGCACCCGGGGCATGGGCTGATCGTCCTCTTCAAATTCGCGGATGATGATCTGCTCCTTGTTGTCGCCCCAGACCTTGATGTCCAGGCTCAGGGCCTGCAATTCCTTGATGAGCACCTTGAAGCTTTCCGGGATGCCGGGGGTGGGGATGGAGTTGCCCTTGACGATGGCCTCATAGGCCTTGACGCGGCCCACCACGTCGTCAGACTTCACGGTGAGGATTTCCTGCAGGGTGTTGGCGGCGCCGTAGGCCTCCAGGGCCCAGACTTCCATCTCGCCGAAGCGCTGGCCGCCAAACTGGGCCTTGCCGCCCAGGGGCTGCTGGGTCACCAGGGAGTAGGGGCCGGTGGAGCGGGCGTGCATCTTGTCGTCCACCAGGTGGTGGAGCTTGAGATAGTACATATAGCCCACGGTGACTTCGTTCTCAAACAGCTCGCCGGTGCGCCCGTCCCGCAGTTTGACCTTGCCGTGGGGCTGCAATCCGGCCTTCACCAGGGTGTCCTCGATGTCCTTTTCGTTGGCGCCGTCAAAGACGGGGGTGGCGATGTGCCAGCCCAGCTTCTTGGCTGCCATGCCCAGGTGCACTTCCAGCACCTGGCCCAGGTTCATGCGGGAGGGCACGCCCAGGGGGTTGAGTACGATGTCCAGGGGGGTGCCGTCCTCCAGGAAGGGCATGTCCGCTTCCGGGATGATGCGGGAGACGACGCCCTTGTTGCCGTGGCGGCCGGCCATCTTGTCGCCCACAGAGATCTTGCGCTTCTGGGCGATGTAGACCCGCACCATCTGGTTGACGCCGGGGGAGAGCTCGTCCTTGTTTTCCCGGGTGAACAGCTTCACGTCCACCACGATGCCGGACTCGCCATGGGGCACTTTTAATGAAGTATCCCGCACCTCACGGGCTTTTTCACCGAAGATGGCCCGCAGCAGGCGCTCCTCCGCGGTGAGCTCGGTTTCGCCCTTGGGGGTGACCTTGCCCACCAGGATGTCCCCGGAGCGCACCTCGGCGCCGATGCGCACGATGCCGAACTCGTCCAGGTCCTTTAAGGCCTCGTCGCCCACGTTGGGGATGTCCCTTGTGATCTCCTCCGGGCCCAGTTTGGTTTCCCGGGCTTCGGATTCGTATTCTTCAATGTGGATAGAGGTATAGACATCGTCCTTCACCAGCTTTTCGCTGATTAAGACGGCGTCCTCATAGTTGTAGCCTTCCCAGGTCATGAAGCCGATCAAGACGTTGCGGCCCAGGGCAATCTCGCCCAGGTCCGTGGCGGGGCCGTCGGCCAGCAGGTCGCCGGCCTTCACTTTTTCGCCCACGTCCACCCGGGGGCGCTGGTTGATGCAGGTGGACTGGTTGGACCGGGCAAACTTGGTCAGCTGGTAGCTGTGTTTTTCGCCCAGGTCGTCCTTGATGACGATGTTGTCGGCGGACACGCTGTCCACCACGCCGTCATGCTTGGACAAAAGCACCACGCCGGAGTCGTAGGCGGCCTTGTACTCCATCCCGGTGCCCACGATGGGGGCCTGGGGGATTAAGAGGGGCACCGCCTGGCGCTGCATGTTGGAGCCCATCAGGGCGCGGTTGGCGTCGTCGTTCTCCAGGAAGGGGATCATGCTGGTGGCCACAGAGACCAGCTGCTTGGAGGACACGTCGATGTAGTCCACCTTGTCCCGGGGCACCCGGAGTACCTCGTCCCGCCACCTGACGGTGACCAGCTCGTTGATGAAGCTGCCGTCCTCATTGAGCGGCTCCAGGGCCTGGGCCACGTTGTATTTGTCCTCTTCGTCCGCCGTCATGAAGACGATGTCGTTGGTGACCCGGTGGGTGACCGGGTCCACCCGGCGGTAGGTGGCCTCGATGAAGCCGTACTCGTTGATCCGGGCGTAGGTGGCCAGGGAGCCGATGAGGCCGATGTTGGGGCCTTCCGGGGTCTCAATGGGGCAGATGCGCCCGTAGTGGCTGTAGTGCACGTCCCGGACTTCCATGCCGGCCCGGTCCCGGTTGAGGCCGCCAGGGCCCAGGGCCGAGAGGCGGCGTTTGTGGGTGAGCTCCGCCAGGGGGTTGGGCTGGTCCATGAACTGGGACAGCTGGGAGGAGCCGAAGAACTCCTTGATGGCGGCGGACACCGGGCGGATGTTGAT
>DAITOE010000067.1:0-8965 GCA_036834245.1 Clostridia bacterium
ACTGGCGGCCCATCTTGCCGGTCCACTGCTCGAAGAACCAGCCGTAGTTGGAGAAGGTGAAGCCGGCGCGGTCCAGGGTGCCGTCGGCGTTGAAGGTGGCCAGCTTGGGGGCGATCTCCAGGATGCCGTCCACGGTGGTGGGCACCTCGGTGATGCCGGCCTCGTCAAAGAGGGTCTTGTTGTAGTACATCAGGGGGGTGGAGCAGTTAAAGGGCACGGAGTTGATGATGCCGTCGATGGTGTAGTAGGCCAGGAGGTTGGGCTCGATGACGGAGGTGTCAAAGCCGGTTTTGTCGATGTAGGTCTGCACCGGCACCATCTTCTTGGAATCGATGATGAAGCGGGAGCCGATCTCGTAGCTTTGCACGATGTCAAAGGGCAGGGCCTCCCCCATGGAGGTGGCTTTCAGCTTGTTGATGGCGTCGTCGTATTCGCCCTGGTACTGGGCGTCCACGAAGATTTTGTCCTGGGAGGCGTTGAATTCGCCCACCATTTCCTTGATGACATCCGCATTGGTGCCACCCAGGGAGTACCAGAAGACCACGTTGATCTTGTCACCCTCCGCAAAGGCGGTGAGGCCGGAAGCGGCCAGGAGGAGAACCAGGAGAAGTGCGACCAGTTTTTTCATGTTGACTCCTTTCGGGGTTGTTTTTATTGTTTCGCCTTGTGGCGAACATTCCTTATCCTTTGACGGCGCCAGCCATCAGGCCGTTGATGAGCTGTTTTTGCATGAAGACGAAGATGGACAGGGAGGGCACCAGCACCACCACCACCCCGGCCATCATCAGCCCGATCTGCTCGGAATCGATGTCATACAGCTGGGAGATGCCGATCTGGGCGGTGCGCACCTTGTCGGAATTGGTGACCAGGAGGGGCCAGAGGTACTGGTTCCACTGCAGCAGGAAGACATAGGCCCCCAGAGCGCCCAGGGCGGGCCGGGCCAGGGGGATGACGATGGACAGCAGGAAGCGCCAGTTGTTGCAGCCGTCCAGCTTGGCGGCCTCGTGGAGCTCCCGGGCGAAGGTCAGGTAGTTCTGCCGCATCAGGAAGATGCCCATGGCAGAGCAGGCATAGGGCAGGATCATGGCCTTGTAGCTGTCCAGCCAGCCCCAGCCGGAGACGGTTAAGTAGTTGGAGATGATGGTGGCCTCCCAGGGCACCATCATGGTGGCCAGGATGATCATGAACACCAGGTTGCGGCCCTTGAACTGCAGGAAGGAAAAGGCGAAGGCCGCCATGGAGCAGGTGATCATCTGCAGCAGGGTGACGGAGCCCGCCACCACAAAGGAGTTGAGGATCTGCCGGGGGATGCCCGTCTTCTCAAACACGTTGAGGTAGGAGACGAAGTCCCACCGGGTGGGGAGCAGGCGGGTGTAGAGCTCATCCGCCGGGATGACGCTCATGATGAAGGTGTAGATCAACGGCAGGATGATGAGAATCACCAGGGGCAGGTTAAGGCCCATCCGCAGCAGGCTGCTCAGGGCATTTTTGTGCTTTCTTGTGAGGGTGATGCCGCTCATTGGTAATGCACCTTCCTTTCCGCACGGAACTGGATCAAGGTGATCACCATGATGATGACAAACAGCACAATGGAGCGCGCTGCGGCGGAGCCGAAGCGGAAATTGCGGAAGGCGTCCAGGTAGATGGAATAGACGATAACGTTGGTGGTCTCGTTGGGGCCGCCCATGGTGAGGAGGCGCACCTGGGTGAAGGACTGGAAGGCGCCGATGACGTTGATGATGATTTGGAAAAACAGGGTGGGGGACAGGCTGGGCAGGGTGATGTGGCGCTGCTGCTTCCAGTAGCCGGCCCCGTCGATGGCGGCGCTTTCGTACAGCTCATCCGGGATGTTCCTGAGGCCGGCGGAAATGAAGATGAAGTTGATGCCGCTGGCCAGCCAGATGGAGATGAGGCAGATGATGGGAAAGGCCCAGTTGGGGTCGTTGAGCCAGTTCACCGTGGTGCCCAGCACCCGGTTCACCAGGCCGATAGAGGGGTGAAAAATCATCTTGAAGCTCATGGCGGCGGCGGCGGAGGCGATGGCGATGGGCATGGCGTAGATGGCGGAGGCGAAGGCCCGGCCCGGGAACTTCTTGGTGGTGAGGAGGCTGGTGGTGAGGCCCAGCAGCAGGCTGCCAAAGGCCACGATGGCCACAAAGCGCAGGGTGACCCACATGGAGTTCCAGAAGGAGGCGGCATAGCGGCCGGCCAGGATGTCCAGGTAGTTCTTGAAGCCGTAGTACACCTTGGCCTGGCCCACGTTGTTGGTGAGGAAGAGGCTTAGGTAGATGGTCTTAAAGAGGGGGTAGAACAAAAAGACGGCAAAGACAAGCAGTGCCGGCAGCATGAACAGCCAGGGTTCGATGTGTTCGTAAAAACTTTTTCTGGGCTTTCGTCTGCCTGTCTTCAAGGATATGGTCTTTGAGGTATTGGCTTGCATCAAGGCCCTCCGCTGTCGTGTGGGCATCGCCCCTGTGATTGTATCGCTGCCCATCAACCCGGGCGACGTCCGCCATCCATCACAAACACGTCCTGAAAATGGGGTGAAAACAAAAGCATGTGCGCCGGATGGATGAAACTACTTGCACCCATCATACAAGATGACGGCCCGATTGTAAAGCGCAGACGGCCCATGAAAAAGCGATTTTTCCGGGGTCAACGCCTGATGCAGCATAGGATAACAGGAGTACAACATCAAGGAGCGGGGTGAAAAAATCAGGTAAAATCCCGGTAAATCAGGGCGGCCCGGCAGCCTTGAATTCCCCGGTTCGGCCAGACTGCTGTGAAGCTGGACAGCCAGCACAACAGCCCGCCGGCGTGTCCGGCAGGCTGTTGTTTTTGGAACAACCCTGTCATCAGGATGTAGAAGCAGATTTGGGCAGCCCGGTGTCGCTGACAGACCTCTCCCGGAAGCCGTAGACGGTGCGGATGGCGCTGGTGGGGCAGACCTTTTTGCAGCGGCCGCAGCGGATGCACTCCGGCACGTTGATGTCCTTCCGCACCGCCACATTCATGGGGCAGGCACGCTCGCACTTGCCGCAGTTGATGCATTTGTCCTGGTCCAGCACCATGCGCCAGAGGCTGACCTTGGAAAACAGCCCGTAGAAGGCCCCCAGGGGGCAGAGGTATTTGCAGAAGGGCCGGTGGATGAACACCGAGGCCAGGAGGATGATCCCCAGCAGGCTCAATTTCCAGTAGAAGAGGAAGCCCACCGTCTGCTGCAGGTGCTGGTCCGAGGACACCAGGGGGATGCCCCCCTCCAGGGTGCCCGCCGGGCAGAGCCATTTGCAGAAATAGGGGTCGGACAGCTTGAAGGTGGCGGCCGGGGTCTGGATGGTGCGGGTGATGAGCACCACCGGCAGCAGGATTACCAGGATCAATATCAGGTACTTCAGGTAGCGCAGCACCCGGTCCGCCTTGTGGGGCACCTTGATTTTGGGGGTGGGGATCTTGTACAGCAGGTCCTGGATGAAGCCGAAGAGGCACAGGAAGCCGCAGATCACCCGGCCCAGGAACAGCCCGAAGACCATCATGGTGCCGATGACATAGAAGGAGAAATCGTGCTTGTAGCCGCCGGCCACCGCCTGCAGGCCGCCGATGGGGCAGGCCCCCACGGCGCCGGGGCAGGAATAGCAGTTGAGCCCCGGCACGCAGGCGTTTTTCAACTGCCCCGTGTAGATGGACAGGGGCTTTGAGAGGAAGCCCGGGATGTAGGCATTGGTGGCCAGGGCGGAGAGGGTCTGGATCATCCAGCGCCGGTCTTTGATCTTTGTCTTTTTCATCAGCCTAACCCTATGCATTCCAGGCAGATTTTGACTGCCTTTTTGAACACCTCCAGCACCTCCCCCCGGGTGATGCCCAGGGTGAGGAAGCCGGCGGCCAGCAGCAGCACCATCACCTGCGCAGACAGGGAGTGCTGGAATCGCTTGAGGAAGCCCCCTGCCCGGGGGGGGGCCCCGGCGGACCGGGTGTTTTGCTTAGGTGTCTTCATTATAATTGCTCCGGTGCCGGCAGGTTCAGGTGCATGGCGTCAACATCGTCGTTCCAGCACAGGTTCACATCGCCCGCCAGGTTGACTGCACCCTCAACTGTGACCAGGTCGCCCGTGATGGCTGCGTTTTCAGCGGCCAGGGCGGCGGTGCAGGTTAGAAAAAGGGACAGGATGGAGAGCAGTGCCAGGTGTTTCTTCAAGGGGTCTTCTCCTTTATCAAGTGCGGGAGCCGCACGGATGTCCGGCAGGAGGCCCGGGCGGGCCGGGGGGAAAACAATCAAATGTTGCATATAAGCCGGAATACCCGGGGCAAACAGGTGCCGGCTGCGGGGCTGTCCCTGCCCCCGGCTTCCTTGGGATGTCAATCTCTGTTGATGCCAGTGTACTGCATAACAACGCTTTGTGCAAGAAAGATGCCCATGGGGGAAACCCTGCCTACTGAACCTGAACAAGCCCCGGGTTGTGGGTATGATGCCAGCATGGATCACAGCTTCAGGGAGGACGATATGCGCAGCACGCACCCCATGGCCGAGGCCGCCCGGTGGCGCCCCGGTCACCAGATTATCAAGGACTACCTCATCATGACCCTGGCCATCCTGCTGGCCGCTGTGGGGGTCTATTTTTTCAAGTTTCCTAACCATTTTTCCACCGGCGGCGTCACAGGCCTGGCGGTGGTGGTGGCCCAGCTGATCCCCGGGCTGTCGGTGACCGCCCTGGCCAACATCTTAAACATCGCCCTCTTGGTCCTGGGCCTGGCCGTCATCGGGCGGGACTTCGGCACCAAGACCATCTATTGCACCCTGCTATTGACGGCCCTGCTGGCCCTGTTTGAGCGGCTCTTCCCCATGGCTGCCCCCCTCACGGACCAGCCCTTCATGGAATTGATGGTGGCCATGCTGCTGTCGGCGGCTGCCGCCGGGCTGCTGTTTCACACCGGCGCCTCCTCTGGCGGCACCGACGTGGTGGCCATGATCATGAAGAAGAGCTTCAACTTATACAACATCAGCATGGCCCTTTTGATCACGGACTTTGTTGCTGCCCTGGCCACCTTCTTTGTCTTTGACATCAAAACCGGCATCTTTTCCCTCTTCGGCCTGGTGATCCGGAGCGCCCTGCTCCAGGGGGTGCTGAACACCCTGCGCCAGCGCAAGTATTTCCACATCATCACCGAGGACGCCCAGCTGATCCGGGACTTCATCATCGGCCAGCTGGCCCGCAGCGCCACCCTCTTTGAAGGGGTGGGGGCCTTCTCCGGGGAGAAGCGCACCCTGATCATCGCCGTGATGAACGCCCACGAGGCCATGCTGCTGAAGCAGTTTGTCAAAAAGAACAGCCCCCATTCCTTCCTGCTGATCACCAACACCGACGACATCATCGGCAACGGCTTCCGGCACATGCTGTAAACCCCTGTGTTTCAGTGTTTTTAAGGAGCCGGGGCAGGGGCCCGGCTTTACATCCACCCTTTGTTCAGATAGTATGGCCTTGATTACCGCGGCCTGTTTGCTGTGCCATCAAAAGGGGGGCAGGCGGGCATGAAGGAGGACCAATGTTTAACAGGACGGAATACATGGACCTGAATGTGCTGGCGGACCGCCGCCTGCCCATGACCACCACCCTGGTGCCCCATGGGGATGCTGCGGGGGCCCTGAGCTTTTCCCGGCTGTCCCCCTACTGTGAAAACCTGAACGGCACCTGGCAGTTTGCCTTTCTGGACAGCCCCTTGGCGCTGCCGGAGGACCCCTGCACCCTTCAGACGCCGGAAACCATCACGGTGCCGGGCAGCTGGGAGATGCAGGGCTACGGCCAGATGCAGTACACCAATGTGAACTTCCCCTTCCCCTATGACCCGCCCTTTGTGCCGGACGAAAACCCGGTGGGGGTGTATCGGAGGATGTTCCGGCTGCCGGCAGCCTTTGCAGGCCGGCAGACCCGCATCGTCTTTGAGGGGGTGGACTCCTGCTTCTACCTGTACATCAACGGACAGTACGCCGGCTTTTCCAAAACCCCCCACCTGAGCGCCAGCTTTGACATCACGGAATTCGTCAAGGAGGACGGGGAGAACGAGCTGGTGGTTCTGGTGTTCCAGATGTGCGATGCCAGCTACCTGGAGGACCAGGACAAATGGCGCCACCACGGCATCTTCCGGGATGTGCTGCTGACCAGCTTTGCTGACACCCGGATTGAGGATGTGGTGGCGGATGCCTCCTTGGACCAGGACAATGTAACCGGCACCCTCAAGGTAGAGGTGGCGGTCACCGGGGCTCAGGAGGTGCAGCTGCGGCTAATGGACGGGGAGCAGGAGATGGTCAGCCAGGTCCTCCAGGTGAACAAAGGCCGGGCCCAGGCGGATATAAGGCTGCCCGGCATTCGGCCCTGGACGGCGGAGACCCCGAACCTGTACACCCTGCTCCTTGAGATCCCCGGCCAGGCCGAGGCGGTGCGCCTGGGCTTCCGCCGGGTGGAGATCATCGGGGAGCGCCTCTTTGTCAACGGCAAGTCCATCAAGATCAAGGGGGTCAACCGCCACGACACCCATGAGACCCTGGGCAGCGTGATGCCAGTGGACCTCTTGCTTCGGGACGCCCTGATCATCAAGCGCAACAACATGAATGCGGTGCGCACCGCCCACTACCCCACAGACCCCCGCTTCCTGGACATCTGCGACGAGGTGGGCCTGTATGTGATTGACGAGGCGGACATCGAGTGCCACGGGGTCACCAGCTTTTCCCATTACGACCTGATGGCAAAGGACCCGGTCTGGGAAGCACAGTTTGTGGACCGGGGAGTGCGCATGGTGCAGCGGGACCGCAACCACCCCAGCGTCATCTTCTGGTCCCTGGGCAACGAGTCCGGCTACGGCCACAACCATGTGCAGATGGCCAAGGCCATGCGGGAGCTGGATGCCAGCCGCCCCATCCACTACGAGCGGGATGAAGAGGGGGAGACCGCGGACATGATCTCCCAGATGTATACCTCCATCCCCAACCTGATCGCCCACGGCAAGCAGAAGGGGAAAAAGCCCTTCTTCCTGTGCGAGTACGCCCATGCCATGGGCCTGGGCCCCGGCAACCTGGAGGATTACTGGCAGGCCATCTACCAATACGACCGCTTAATCGGCGGCTGCGTGTGGGAGCTGGTGGACCACGGCATCAAGCAGGTGACGGAGGACGGCCAGCAGTATTACGCCTACGGCGGCGACTTTGGCGAGCACCCCCACGACCGGAACTTCTGCGTGGACGCCCTGCTGTACCCGGACCGCAGCCCCCACACCGGCATGAAGGAATACAAGCACGTGCTGCACCCGGTGCGGGCGGAAATCAAGGACGAGGCCATCGGCCACCTCCGGCTGAAGAACCTGTTTGATTTCACCAGTCTGAGCGAACTGGCCCTGGAATACTTCGTGGAGAAGGACGGGCAGGTGTATGCCCAGGGCCGGGCGGCCTTGAAGGGCGCCCCGGGGCGGACCGCCAACCTGCGCTTGAGCCTGGGGGATTATCCCCGTGGCAGCCTGCTGCGCCTGCGCTATACCTATGTCACCACCCCCCACTGGGCGGAGGCAGGCCACGTGGTGGCCCAGGAGCAACTGCCCCTGGCCCTGGGGCATGAGGCCCCCAAGGCCAGCCTGCCCCCCCGGGCATTGTCCCTCGCCCGGGATGCCCGCAGCATCACCGTCACCAGCGGCCAGGCAGCCTACCGGTTCACCCGGGAGGGCAAGGGCCTTGCCGGCATCCTGTTTGGCGGCAGCCAGATGCTGAAGGAGCCCCTCACGGGCAACCTCTTTAGGGCCACCACCGACAACGACCGGGGCTTTGCCAACATGGCCCGGCGCTGGCAGACCCGGGGCCTGGACAAGCCCCTGTTGCGCCTGACCCGCTTTGAAGCGGAGGAGGCCGGGGACAGCATCCGGGTCTTTGTCAGCACCGTAATGGCCCCCAAGTCCCTGCCCCCCATCCTGACCCTGGACCAGGCTTTCACCTTCCTGCCGGACGGCCGGGTGCTGCTGGAAGCCACCTATGTGCCCCAGGGCATCCAGGAAGACCTTTACCTGCCCCGGCTGGGCCTGCGCTTCCAGATGCCCGGGCAGTATGACCGCCTCACCTGGCTGGGCCGGGGACCCCATGAAAGCTACCCCGACATGAAAACCGGCGCCCTCATCGGCAAATACCAGGCGACCGTGCAGGACACCCACGAGCCCTATGTCTACCCCCAGGAGAACGGCTCCCACCAGGACACCAGCTGCGTGATGGTGCACAGCCTGGCCGGCCAGGGCCTGGTGATTGCATCAAAGGAGGGCTTCGCCTTCAGCGCCCATGACTACAGCATTGAGCAGCTGGAGGCCGCCCGCCACACCTACGACCTGCAGCCCGGGGATTTCACCGAGGTGTTATTGGATGGCGTGATGGGCCCCCTGGGCAGCAACTCCTGCGGCCCCGAGCCCCTGAAGGAAGACCTGCTGTTCCTGAAGGAGCCCCGCAGCTTCCAGTTTGTGCTGATGGCGGCGGATGTACAGACCATGCCGGATTTCGGAACCTTCAAGGAAGCCCTGTTGAAATAAAACGTCTGCTCCCAAACCCAAAAGCACCCCGGGCTTGATTGCCTGGGGTGCTTTCATCTGTTTGCTTAGGTATTGGATCAATCAATTCTGATACTAAACACACGAGTTAATGCACTCATGGGGCGAGGATTTTTGATGGCTCTGCTAAGTCGAAGGAACGAGGCGTAGCCGTAGCCTACGCTGAGTGAATGAGACGACGCAGAGGCGCAAAAATACCGCCTCATGGAAGCATTAAAGAGTGCGTTTAGTATGAAGGTTGGGGAAGCGTTTCCAGAATCCTGCTCAGCTTTTCCCCACAATCAGCGGCACTTCCATCTCCACCCGGGTCAGCCCGGCGTGGACCCCCACCATGTCATAGTCTCCCGGCTGCATGGCCAGGCAGCTGCTGTCGGTGGCCAGGGCCATGTAGTCCCCCAGCA
>DAITOE010000068.1:0-8816 GCA_036834245.1 Clostridia bacterium
ACCACCTCGTCGTGGGAGAAGGGCAGGATGTAGTTTTCGCTGAAGGCGTAAAACAGGGAGAAGGTGAGCTTGTCGTGGTGCCAGCGGCGGTAGATGGGGTCCAGCTTCACGTAGGAGAGCATGTCGTTCATCCAGCCCATGTTCCATTTGAAGCCAAAGCCCAGGCCCCCCATGTCGATGGGCCGGGTGACCATGGGGTAGGCGGAGGATTCCTCCGCAATCATCATCACCCCGGCAAAATCCCGGTAGACGGTTTTGTTGAGGTTGCGCATGAAGGCGATGGCGTCCAGATTTTCCCGGCCGCCGTACTGGTTGGGCAGGTAGTCCCCCTCCCTTGCGAAGTCGTGGTAGAGCATGGAGCTCACCGCGTCGCAGCGCAGGCCGTCCACATGGAAGTATTCCAGCCAGAAGCAGGCATTGGACAGGAGGAAGGAGCAGACCTCGCCCCGGGCAAAGTCAAACATCATGGTGCCCCACTGGGGCATCTCCGCCCGGCGGGGGTCCGCATGCTCGTAGCAGGGGGTGCCGTCAAAGCGGCGCAGGCCGAACTCGTCCCGCGGGAAGTGGGCGGGCACCCAGTCCAGGATCACCCCGATGCCTGCCTGGTGCAGCCGGTCGATGAAGCGCATCAGGTCGTGGGGCTTGCCGTGGCGGGCGGTGGCGGCGTAGTAGCCCGTCACCTGGTAGCCCCAGGACATGTCCAGGGGATGCTCCATCACCGGCAGCAATTCCACATGGGTGTAGCCCATCTCCTCGATGTAGGGGATGAGCTGGTCTGCGATGTCGCCGTAAGTGAGCATCTCGCCGTTTTCGCCCCGGCGCCAGGAGCCCAGGTGCATTTCATAGATGTTGACCGGGCTTTTGTAGGCCGTCCATGTGGCGCGCTTTTCCATCCACTCCTGGTCGTTCCAGGTGTAGCCGTCCAAATCATAGAGCATGCTGGCGGTGTTGGGGCGCAATTCCCCTGAAAAGGCGTAGGGGTCGGCCTTCAGGGTCCAGTTGCCGTCGGCCCCCTTGATGGCGTATTTGTAGGTGCGCAGCTTTTCCTCGGCCCCGGCATAGTTGAAGCAGGCCGGGTCGGCGTCCTTGGTGAAGAGGATGTCCGGCAGCCGGATCTCCCAGGTGCCGTCGAACTGCTTGGTCATGGGGTGCTTTTCATAATCCCAAAAACAGAATTCCCCCGTCAGGCTCACCGCCTGGGCATTGGGGGCCCAGACGGTGAAATGCCAGCAATCCACATCCTGCCATACGGGGTGCGCCCCGAAGGTGCGGTAGGCGTGGCGGCTGTTGCCTTGATGAAATTCCTGCCTTTGCGCGTCATTAAAAGGGTGATAGCGCAAGGTCTCTCCTCCCTTCCGTTGATGGTTCAAACACGATATTTCCTGCCTGAAGTATAGCATAGCCCGCCATCAGGCGCAACGAACAAAGAGGTCGCCCTTTCCAGACAAGATGCCCTTCTTGCAGCCTCCCCAGGGTAATTGAACCCCTGCACCGGGCGTGCTATGATGAAGCGAATCATCAGGGAGGGACGGGACATGGCCAGACGGAGCGAGGGGCGGCTGTTTACACCCAGGAAAAAGCGCAGGACAGGCTGCATCACCGTGGTGGTGCTGTTTGCGTTGATCATCGGGGTGACCCTCTTCCTCAACACCCTGTCCAACCGCTTCGTGCGCCTGACAACCCGCCGGGTGACGGTGCTGAACCTGCCCCGGCAGCTGGAGCGCTTCCGCATCCTGCACCTAAGCGACTTAAACGCCGCCAGCCTGGGGGCAGGCCAGGAGAACCTCAAGGCCGCCCTGGGCAAGGAGGCCTACCAGGCCGTGGTGATGACCGGGGACATGGTGGGCAAAGGCGGCAACATCGGCCCCATGCTGGCCCTGGCCCAGGCCCTGGATCCCCGGGTGCCGATGCTGTTCATCACCGGGGACAGCGACCCGGACCCCCTCCTGGCAGTGCCCCACGGGGACGGCGAGGTGAAGGCCGACTACATCCGGGCCCTGGAGGAGGCCGGTTTCATCTACCTGGAAAGCCCCTACCGGCTGGAAGAGGAGGGGCAGGTGGTCTGGTTTTGTCCCGGGGAATTGTTCATGCAGGACCTGGACAGCGCCAGGGCCGCCCTGATAGAGCTGGTGGACAGCCTGAAAACATCTGACAATCCCTATGAATCCGGCACCGCCGCCCGGCTGCGGCATGCCCAGCACCGGCTGCAGGTGTATGAGGATTCCGTGGCGGCCATGGCCCAGATGCAGGAGGGGGACACCATCGTCGCGGTGATGCACCACCCGCCGGACCCCACGATGCTGGGGGAGATGGCGCTGCTATACAGGGAGCAGGAGGAAGCACCCCCCGGCCCCAGCCTCTTTGTGGCGGGCCAGTTCAACAACGGCCAGGCGCGGCTGCCGGGCCTGGGCCCCATCTACATCCCGCCCCAGTCAGACGGCAGCGGCGGCTTCTTCCCCGGGGACGAGGGCTTCACCGGCCTTATCATCCACAAGGGCTACCCGGTGCACATCAGCCCCGGCCTGGGCAATTCCGCCTACTACCCCATCCCCCTGCGCCTGTTCAACCGGCCCCAGATGACCCTCCTGGAACTGACGTCCCGCATGACCCGTTAGGAGGCCTTCCTTGCAAAGCCGCCGCTTTTACAACCGGGAGCTCAGCTGGCTCAACTTCAATGAGCGCATCCTGGACGAAGCCACCAACCTGGACAATCCGCCCCTGGAGCGGGCCCGGTTTTTGTCCATCGTGTCCAGCAACCTGGACGAGTTTTTTATGGTGCGGGTGGGCAAACTGGAGCGCAAGAAGGACATGGGGCGGCAAAAGACGGACCCGGCCGGCTACACCCCCAAAGAGCAGCTGGACCTGATTTATAAAAAGGCCAAAGGCCACATCACCCGCCAGTACCGGGCGCTGAACAACCATGTGCTGCCGGCGCTGGAAGAGGCCGGCATGATGCTGAAAACGCCCGCTGCCCTGGACAGCAGGCAGCACAGCTGGCTGCTGCAGTACTATCAAAGCCAGGTGCTGCCCGTCCTGAGCCCCCGCACCATCCAGGAGCGCCACCCCTTCCCCATCCTCGCCGCCAAGGTGATCTATATCGCCGTGCTGCTCCAGGAGGGTGGCAGGCCGCCCCAGCTGGCCATCGTTCCCGTGCCCCGGGGCCTGGCCCGGGTGGTGCCCCTGCCCATGGGGGAAGGCCGGATGCGGGGGGTGCTGCTGGAAGAGGTGATCCAGGCCTTTTTGCCCCAGCTGTTTTTTGAGGGCCGGGTGCTGGCCCACATGCCCTTCCGCATCACCCGGAACACCGATTTTGTCATCAACCTGGACGACATGCACAACCTCTTAAACGAGATGAGCAAAAACGTCCAGCGCCGCTCCTACGGCAAGATTGTGCGCCTGGAAATCCCCAGAAAGGCGGACCCCAGGCTGCTTGCGATGCTGCGCCGGGGCCTGACGGTGGCCAACGAAGGGGTGGTGAAGGTGGACGGGCCCCTGGACCTGCGCTTTTTCATGCGGCAATTATGCGGCACCTCCGGCTTTGACAAGGAGCGCTTCATCCCCTTTGCCCCCCGGACAGACCAGCGCCTCCGCGCGCGGGAGAGCATCTTCCGCACCATCAGGGGCGGGGACCTTTTTTTGCACCATCCCTATGACAGCTTTGACCCGGTTGTGCGCTTCTTGTCGGAAGCCGCCACCGACCCCCAGGTGCTGGCCATCAAGCAGACCCTGTACCGGGTCTCCAACCACAGCCCCATGATTGACGCCCTGGCCCGGGCGGCCAAGAACGGCAAGCAGGTGACGGTGCTCATCGAGGTGCGGGCCCGCTTTGACGAGGAGCACAACATCGCCTGGAGCCAGGCCCTGGAGAAGGCCGGCTGCCACGTGCTCTACGGCGTGCCCCGCTGGAAGACCCACTCCAAGGTGACCCTGGTGATCCGCCAGGAGCCGGAGGGCCTGCGCCACTACACCCATTTTGGCACCGGCAACTACAACGATGTCACTGCCAAGCTGTACACCGACATGGGCGTGCTCACCTGTGACCGGCAGCTGGGGGAGGACGCCGCCTCCTTCTTCAACCTGATCCTGGGCTACCGCTACATCTACCCCATGCGGGAGATGATCGCTTCCCCCTATGAGCTGCGGGAGGCCATGCTGATGCGCATCCGCCGGGAGGAAGCCGCTGCGAAAGCCCGCAGGCCCTGCGGCATCACCATGAAAATGAACTCCCTCTCTGACCCCCAGATGATGGAGGCCCTGCTGTCCGCCGCCCATGCCGGGGTGCCGGTCACGCTGATGGTGCGGGGCATCTGCTGCCTCCACTACAAGGAGCACAAAAACCTGCAGGTGTACAGCACCGTGGGGCGCTTTCTGGAGCACCCCCGGGTATACTGCTTTGAAAACGGCGGGGAGCAGGAGGTGTACCTGTCCTCCGCCGACCTGATGCCCCGGAACCTGGACAAGCGGATTGAACTGACCGTGCCGGTGAAGGACCCGGGCATCAAGGCGCAGATCCTGTCCATCCTGGAACTGGGCTTTCTGGACAACCGGAAGCTGTGGCGCCTGACCCGGGGCAACCAGTACGAACGGGTACCCCGGGAGGAGCCGGCCATCAATGCCCAGGAGGCGCTGATCATTTCCGGAAACCCCCTGCTTGACAGACAATTTGCGGCCAGATAGACTGTTTTCACTGATTTTTCTTGCAAAAACACGCGGAAGGAGCACCCATGATCCAGATTTACAACAGCCAGACCAGACGGAAGGAAGCATTTGTCCCCATCAAGGAAGGCAAGGTGGGTATCTACTGCTGCGGCCCCACGGTGTATGATTTTTTCCACATCGGCAACGCCCGGCCCTTCATCATGTTTGACGTGTTCCGCCGCTACCTGGAAAGCCAGGGTTTTGAGGTGACCTACGTGCAGAACTTCACCGACGTGGACGACAAGATGATCGACCGCGCCAACCGGGAGGGCATCACCGTCCGGGAACTGGGGGAGCGCTTCATCCAGGAGTATTTCACCGACGCCGGTGCCCTGGGGGTGCGCCCGGCCACCGTCCACCCCAGGGCCACGGAGCACATGCCCCAGATGATCCGCCTGATCCAGGAGCTGGTGGATGCCGGCATCGCCTATGAGAAGGCGGGCAGCGTCTATTTCCACACCCCGGCCTTCCCGGAATACGGCAAGCTGTCCGGCCAGAACCTGGAGGATCTGGACTCCGGCGCCCGCATCAACGTGGATGACGAGAAGAAAAACCCCCTGGATTTTGCCCTGTGGAAGGCGGCAAAGCCCGGGGAGCCCAGCTGGGACAGCCCCTGGGGCAAAGGGCGCCCGGGCTGGCACATCGAGTGCAGCGCCATGAGCATGGAATACCTGGGGGACCATTTTGACATCCACTGCGGCGGGCAGGACCTGCTCTTCCCCCACCATGAGAACGAGGTGGCCCAGAGCGAGGGCTACACCGGCCACCCCTTTGTGAACTACTGGATGCACAACGGCTTCCTCAACATCGACAACACCAAGATGTCCAAATCCCTGGGCAATTTCTTCACGGTGCGGGACATCCTGAAGGAATACGAGCCGGAGGATGTGCGGATGCTGATGCTGTCCGCCCACTACCGCAGCCCCTTAAACTTCAGCCGGGAGATGATGATGCAGGCCAGGGCCTCCCTGGACCGGCTGTATACGGCCAAGGCCCGGCTGATGGAATTGCAGCAGGCGGCCCAGGTGAAGGCGCTGTCGGAGGCCGACCAGGAGGTCATCGCGGAACTGGAAGGCATGGACCAGCGCTTCATCGCCGGCATGAACAATGATTTCAACACCGCAGAGGCCATGGGCGCCCTGTTTGAACTGGTCTACCTGGCCAACACCCGGCTGGATGAATCCAGCGCCCGGGCGGCGGTGGACAAGGCGGTGGACACCCTCGGGAAGATGACAGACATCTTCGGCATCCTCACCAAACAGGAGGATGCGGTGCCCGAAGCCGTCCAGGCCCTGGCAGCCCGGCGCGCCCAGGCCCGGAAGGACAGAAACTGGGCCGAGAGCGACGCCCTTCGGGAGGAGATTGCCAGCCTGGGCTACGCCGTGGAAGACAGCCCCCAGGGCCAGAAGCTGCGCAGGCGCTGATTGGGCAGCAGATTCGGGCACGCCCGGAAGAACATGCGAAATGTCCTGGGCCACGGGGCGCTGCTCCTGGGCCTGGGGCTTTTTTGTGCCCTGGTGGTGATGATGGTGCTGGAGCAAGCCGCAAAGCCCAGCCCGCTTGCCCTGCCCCTGCAGGCGGTTTCAGCCCCGGAAGCCACGGTGCAGCCCTCGGTTGAGGGCAAGCTGAACCTGAACACCGCCACCCGGGAGGAGCTGGTGGCCCTGCCGGGGATTGGGCCCCACCTGGCGGAGCAGATCATCCTTCAAAGAACCCTTCAGCCCTTTTTCTTCATCGAGGACCTGCAGGCCGTGCCCGGCATCGGCAGCGGCCGCATCGACGCCCTCCGGGACCTGGCCTATGTGCCCTGGCCGGAGGGGATGGAGTAAACTGACCGTTTATAGGCACACAAAGAAGCGGCGGGAAATCCCGCCGCTTGGTTGTGTTGGCGTGTTTTAGGGCTTGGGGCTGGCTGTGGGCTTGGGCAGGGCGCTGGCCGCAAACAGCGCTTTCCAGGTGGCAGGGCCCACCACGCCGTCCACCTTCAGGCCGTTGACCTTCTGGAAGGCGCGCACGGCCTCGTAGGTGCCAAAGCCGAAGTAGTTGTCCACCCCGCTGGCGGCCATGTAGCCCAGGGCGGCAAGGCGCGACTGCAGCTGGCCCACCTGGGGGCTCTTGTCCTCATACTTGAGGCGGAAGCCGGCGGAGCTGTGGTCCGGGGTGGGGGCGGGCGCCGGGCTGGGCTTGGGGGAGCCGGAGGGCACCACGGTGCCGGTGGGCACGGCGTCTGCCCTGAACAGCTTGGTCCAGGTGTCCGGGCCCACGATGCCGTCCACTGTAAGGCCGTTGTTTTTCTGGAAGGCGCGGACCGCCTCGTAGGTGGCGTAGCCGAAGCCGGAATCGATGGCGCCCTTGTAATAGCCCAGTTCAAACAGCCGGGTCTGCAGCTGGCCCACCTGGGCGCCGGTGTCGTTGTACTGCAGGCGGATGGGCTGGGGCAGGCCGGGAGACGCCGAGGGGCCGCCCGAGGGGGCCGGTACGGGGCTGGCGCCAAAGAGCTTGGCCCAGGTGTCCGGGCCCACGATGCCGTCCACTTTCAGGCCGTTATTCTTCTGGAAGGCCTGGACGGCCTGGTAGGTGAGGTAGCCGAAGCGGTCGTCCACCTGGCCCACGTTGTAGCCCAGGTCGTTCAGCTTCTGCTGAATCTGCTTCACCCGGGGCCCCACATCGTTGTACTGGACCCTGAGGCCGGGGACCGGCTTGGACAGGTCCGGGGTGGGGGTGGGGACGGGGCTGGGAATCGGGACGCCGCCGGTTAAGGAAGCCCAGGTGGCGGGGCCCACCACGCCGTCCACCTTCAGGCCCTTGTCGGCCTGGTACCTGGTGACCGCCTGGTAGGTGGAGTAGCCGAACTTGCCCTCCACATCCTTGGTGTAATAGCCCAGGTTGCGCAGGATGCCCTGCACGGTTTTCACCGCCGGGCCGGCGCTGCCGTAGGCGATGCGCTGGTACAGGGTGATGCCGGGCTTGGTGCCAATGTTGCTGATGGCATCTTCGCTGAACAGCAGCAGATTGGTGATCTCGCCGATGACACCGTCTGCCTTCAGGCCGTTTTTGGCCTGGAAGGCCTTCACCGCCACATAGGTGGAGTAACCGAACTTGCCGTCCACCTTGTCCTTGTAATAGCCCAGCTGGGCCAGGCGGGACTGGGCCTGGTTGACCTGGCTGGAATGGGTGCCGTACCTCAGGTTTTCAGACAGCGTGGGCAAGAGCACGCTGACCATCATCAGGACGCAAATCATCCCTGCTACGATCCGTTTTTTCATCTGCTGCACTCCTCTCAGTGGTTGTGCTTCATCTGTGAAACTGTTGCGCATACATCATACCGTATATTATAAAAGCTTGCAATGATGAATCATCAGTGCAAACGGGCTTTTTTGGCCCCGCCCCTCCTCACTGCGCCGCCTCCCGGCTCAGCAGGTGCAGGGCAGCCACAGCCTGGGACAGGGTGGCCGCCTCCATCAGCTTCATGCCCTTTAGCGCCTTCAGTTTGCCAGACTTGCCTTTGGGGCAAATCACCGTCATAAAGCCCATCCGGGCGCACTCGGCCAGGCGCCGGTCCATAAAGGGAATGGGGCGCACCTCCCCCAGCAGGCCCACCTCCCCCATGGCGGCCACATCCCCCGGCAGGGATTTGTCCGACAGGGAGGAGGCCACCGCCAGGCAGACCGCCAGGTCCGCCGCCGGCTCGTTGAGGCTTAAGCCGCCGGCCACGTTGATGTAGACATCCTGGTTGTACAGCCGCAGTCCCGCCCGTTTTTCCAGCACCGCCAGCAGCAGGGCTACCCGGCCCTGGTCCATGCCGTTCACGGTGCGCTTGGGGCTGGGGTAGAAGCTCTGGGCTGCCAGGGCCTGCAGGTCCACCAGCATGGGGCGGCTGCCCTCCATGCCGCAAAACACCACGGAGCCGGAGATGCCGGAGGTCCGGTCCCGGAGCAGGGCCTCGGAGGCCTCCGCCACCGCCTTCATCCCCTCCCCCGTCATCTCAAACAGGCCCAGCTCATTGACAGAGCCGTAGCGGTTCTTGTTGGCCCGCAGCAACCGGTATTCCCGCTGGTGGTCTCCCTCGAAATACAGCACCACGTCCACCATGTGCTCCAGCACCCGGGGGCCGGCAA
>DAITOE010000069.1:0-8808 GCA_036834245.1 Clostridia bacterium
CGGCCGCGGTTTAAATTGCCGGTGATCTGGGCCCGCACCCCCACCGCCTCCCGCAGCTTGTCCTGAAACTCCTCAAACTCCGGCAGCAGGGGGGCAGGCGCCGCTTTGGGCCTGGCCGGCTGCTGTTTGGCAAGGGCTTCCAGAGCCCGGACGCTCAGGCCTTCACGTAAGACTTTATCTGCCAAGGCCATCTGGCGGGCCGCCGGCTTCACCCCGGCCAGCACCCGGGCATGGCCTTCTGACAGCTGCCCCTCCCGTACCAGGTCCTGGAGGGCTTCAGGCAGTTGCAGCAGCCGCAGCAGGTTGGCCACGGCAGGCCGGGACTTGCCCAGCTTCCGTGCCGCCTCCTCCTGGGTCAGGCTGCCCTCATCCATCAACAGGCGCACTGCCTGAGCGGCTTCCATGGGGTTCAGGTCCTCCCGCTGGAGGTTCTCCACCAGGGCGGCCAGCACCTGCTCCTGCTCCTTGAGGCTGCGGACCAGGACAGGCACCGTGGTGAGCTTGGCCATGATGGCTGCCCGGAAGCGGCGCTCCCCGGCGATGATGCGGTAGCGGCCGTTCACAGGAGCAGCCAGGATGGGCTGCAGCATGCCGATCTGGGACAGCGAGGCCGCCAGTTCCTCCAAGGCCTTGTCGTCAAAGTCCTGGCGGGGCTGGGCCGGGTTGGGATCCAGCTGGGAAATGGGCAGCTGCAGCACCTCCCCCTCCCGGCTGTCCTGGGGGAAGAGGGCGTCCAGACCGCGGCCAAGGGCGGATTTCTTCATGGGGGGAACTCCTTACTTTGGGTTGTTGCGGATGATTTCGCGGGCCAGCCTGCGGTAGGCTTCCGCCCCGGCGCTGCGGCCGTCATAGGTGATGATGGGCTGCCCGTGGCTGGGGGCCTCCCCCAGGCGCACGCTCCGGGGGATGATGGACAGGAAGACCTTGCTGCCGAAATGTTTTTTCACCTCGTCCGCCACCTGGAGGGACAGGTTGGTGCGGCCGTCAAACATGGTGAGGACCACCCCCTCCAGGGCCAGGGCCTGGTTGAGGGATTTCTGCACCCTGGATATCGTAGACATCAGCGCCGTGACCCCCTCCAGGGCATAGTATTCGCACTGGATGGGCACCAGGACGCTGTCTGCCGCCGTGAGGGCGTTTAAGGTGAGGAGGCTCAGGGAAGGCGGGCAGTCAATGAGGATGAAATCAAAAGCGTCCCGGATGTCTGCCACCAGCTCCCGGAGGCGGTATTCCCGCTGCTGCATGTTCACCAGCTCCACCTCGGCCGCGGCCAGGCGGATGTCGCTGGGCACCAGGTGCAGGCGGGCTTCCGCCGTTTTCACCACTGCGTCCGCAAGGGGCCACTGGTTGATGAGGCACTCGTAGCTGGTGTTGCCTTTGGCGGCGACGCCCAGGCCGCTGGTGGCGTTGCCCTGGGGGTCCATGTCAATGAGCAGGGTGCGGCGGCCTTCATCAGCCAGGCAGGCTGCCAGGCTGACGGCCGTGGTGGTCTTGCCCACGCCGCCTTTCTGGTTGGCAATTGCGATGATTTTGCCCAAGTCAGTCTCCTTTTATGGTCTGGTCAATCCAGTGCCGGAAGCGCCAGGGCTCGTGGCAGGTGGTGATGACCCGGTAAAGGGTTTTGGTTTCTTCCGGTGTCTGCATATGGGGGTACAGCAGGTACTGGGCCCTGAGGGCCGAGAGGCTGCCGGAGCGCATGGCGTATTCCCGGATGGTGGCCAGGTGGAAGGGGCTGCGGGGCAGGGTTGCAAACAGCAGGTAGAGCAGCTCGTCCGCCATCAGGGCGAAGTCGTTCATCCGCAGCCTGATCAGCTGCCCGCTGTCCATCAGCAGGGCCATGCGGCCCCCGGTGTCCTCCCGCACGGCCATGAACAGCAGGTTGTCCAGCTGCTGGGCCAGGTGGGAGAGGGTGTCCCGCTCGGGCCAGAACCCGTGCAGCAGGGCGGCCAGCCGGGAGCAGAGGCCGGCTTTTTCAGCCAGGTAATCCGCGCCAAGCCAGGGCTGCAGCGTTTGCATGACCGCCTCCGGCGAGATCATCCCGCTCCTCCTTTCCAAAGGCGCACAACAGATTAGCACAGGCTGTGCGCAGCGTCAAAGCCAGGAAGGCGTTATGCCTTCAGGTGCCGGCTTAAGAAACTGAAAATCAGCCGGTGCATGTCCTCACTCCAGAAATTGCCCTCATGGGCGCCGCCGGTCACCCGCACCAGGGTGCTGTCCGCCCCTGTGGCCTGCAAGGCTTCATGCATCTTCAGGGACTGGCTGAAGGGCACCACCTCGTCCCCGTCCCCCTGGGCGATGAGGAAGGGGGGATAGGCCTTGCCAGGCTGCAGTTCATACAGGGGGCTCATGGCCTTGAGGGTGTCGATGGGCTTTTGCCGGCCCAGGAGGGAGACCAGGGAATCCAGGAAGCGGTTGTCCTCCTTCTTGGCCTGGGGCACAAAGACCCCCCAGTCAATGGGCAGGTTCAGGTACAGGGGCTTGGGGATTTTCACCCCTTCATAATGCAGCAAATCCGTGGGCCCGAAGCAGTCCACCACAGCGCATACGGCATCGGAATAGCCAGGATAATCAGGGGTGGTATAGCGCGGGTCATCCCCGGTGAGCCCCACCAAAAGAGCGGTGTTGCCGCCGGAGGAGGTGCCGAAAAAGGCCACGCGCTCCGGGTTGATGCCCAGTTCATCCGCCTGGCTGCGCAAATACCGGATGGCGGCCTTGGCATCCTTCAGATAGGCCGGGAAAGGGTGGCCTTCCTTGGAGTTCCGGTGGGTGATGAGGGCCACGGCCAGGCCTTGTTTTGCGTAGTCACAAAGCTGGGGCAGCTGGTAGAAGCGGTCGGGGCTGGTCCAGCCGCTGCCCTGCAAAAACACCACCAGGGGGTGCCGGGGGACAGGCTGCACGTCCTTGTCCCACTGGGGGGTGATGAAGATGATGCTGTGCTCCTGCCCCTCACAGGTAAAACGGAGGTCCTCCCGGATGGCGGCCAGGCCTGTCAGGGCGGGGTTGTTTGCAAGGACGATGTCCTTTTTCAAGCGCTTTTCCTCCCGATGTGATTGAATGGCTTCAGTATATCATCTTTTGCAGCCTTTGTGGTAGAATCAGCGCAGGGACACAGGAGGGATACCATGAAACAGAACAGGCGCAACCAGGTTTTCTTCGGTCTGGGCACCATCGGCCGGGACATGTTCTACACCACGGTGGCCACCTACCTGATCTTCTACCTGACGGACATCCTGAACCTGGACGATGCCACCATGTGGGGCATGGCCATCATCCTCACCGTGCTGCGGGTGTTTGACGCCTTGAACGACCCTTTGATGGGCATGGTGGTGGACAACAGAAAGGGGCGCTTTGGCAAGTTCAAGCCCATGATGGCCCTGGGGGCTGTAGCAGGCGCCCTGTTCATGGTGCCCATGTTCATGGACTTCGGCCTGGGCCGCACCAGCTACCTGCTGCTGTTTGCCTTTTTGTACCTGGGCTGGGACCTGTTTTACGGCATCAACGACATCGCCTACTGGTCCATGCTGCCTGCCCTGTCGATCTACCCCAGGGAGCGGGAGCGCATCGGCGCCTTCGCCCGGATCTGCGCCAACATCGGGATGTATGCGGTGGTGGTGGGCATCCTGCCGGTCACGGGCCTGCTGACCCAGACCCTGGGTAGCAGCAAACAGGCATGGTTTATCTTTGCCCTGGGGACTGCTGTATTGATGCTGCTGTTTCAGCTGTTCACCCTCTTTGGGGTCAGGGAGCAGCGAAAGGTGTTTAAAGAGGAGGAACCCACCCGGCTTAAGGACCTGCTGCGCCTGCTACAGGGGAATGACCAGCTGCGGGTCACCATCCTGTCCATGGGGCTGTTCATGATCGGCTATGTCACCACCACCAGCTTCGGCGTGCATTTCTTCAAATATGCCTTCCGGAACGAGGGGATGTACCCCCTGTTTGCCGGGGTCCTGGGCCTGGCCCAGCTGCTGGCCCTGCTCATCTTCCCCTTCATCAGCAGCCGCCTGCCCCGGAAAACCTTCTTCAGCCTGTCCATGGCCCTGGTGATCACCGGCTATGCCGTGTTCTTCCTGTCGCCCATGCATATGGTGCCTTTGGGCATTGCCGGCTTCCTGCTGTTCACCGGCCAGGGCTTCATCCAGCTGCTGATGCTGATGTTCCTGGCAGACTGCGTGGAGTACGGGCAGTGGAAGCTGGGCCGCCGCCAGGAGAGCCTCACCTTTTCCTTCCAGCCCCTCATCAACAAGCTGGGGGGCGCCGTGGCCAGCGGCATTGTGACCGTTACCCTCATCCTGTCCGGTATCAACCGGGCAGAAAGCCCCAAGGACGTGCTGCCGGAAGGGATTCTCATGATGAAGACCGCCATGCTGCTGCTCCCTCTGGTGTTCATCCTGGCCAGCTTCCTGATTTACAGGCGCCATTACCGGCTGGATGAAGCCCTCCACAGCCAGATTCTCAAGGAGCTGATGGTGCGGGGCGACCTGAAGGATGAGGCTGTCTGAGGCGGAAAGCCGGGCATATTTTGTACTGATTGAAACTTGCTTATCCAGGAACATCCGGGAAGCGCCGGTTTTCTTGACAGGTCCGGAACATGATGGTAATCTCAATTTGTACAGTGTTCCGGCACAAGGGATGGTCTTGTGTTGACCGTTTGTGTTGTCAGGCAGGTTCACTGTTCGCACATTCATTGCTGCAGGCAATGTTGTGGATGCTGAAGGAGAATGAGCATGAAGCGTCAATTGTTTGCAGGGAAAGCGCGCATCCTGGTGTTGCTTTTGTTGGATGTGATGTTTCTATCTGTGGCCTACGCAATCTTCCTGTACCGCTTTGACCAGACCAACCCGGCTGTTGCCCTGCCCGACCTGGCCACCCTGTATTCCATCATGCTGGGGAGCACCATGGTATGCAGGCTGCTGCTGCGGGTATACCGGCAGATGTGGCGTTATGCCAACTCTGCTGTATTTTTGCTGATGTCCCTGGCGGACATGTGCGCCGGGCTGATGTACCTGCTGATTGACCGCCTGCTGCTGCCGGTTCACCTGCCCTTCTTTGTTGTGGTGGCGGCCTTCAGCGTGGGCCTGCTGGGCACCCTGGCCTCCCGTTTTTTGTACCAGTACTTCAGGAAAAAACAGGACGACCTGTTTCCCAACCGTGCCAGCACCCCGGTGCCCAAAGGCAACCGCATCAACGTGGCCATTGTGGGAGCGGGGGAAATGGGGGTTTTCCTGGTGCAGGAGTTGCTCATGAGCCGCAATTCCCGCTATTTCCCCCTGTACCTGATTGACAACGACCCCCGGAAAATCGGCACCACCATTGAAGGCGTCCGGGTCATCGGTCCCGACCACAAGATTCTGCCCATGATCAGCAAATTCCCCATCCAGGAGATCATCCTGGCCCTGCCCAACATGGAGGCCAAGAAGCGGGAGGAGCTGTTCAAGCAGTATATGTCCACCGGCTGCAAGGTGATGGTCTACGACTATCCAGTGGAGCGCATGAGCCAGTCCCAGAACAAGCGCCAGGTCCGGGACATCAACATCGAGGACCTGCTCTTCCGTGACCCCATCTCCCTGTCGGACAAGGATGTCCAGGGCTTCTACCAGGGCAAGACGGTGCTGGTCACCGGGGCAGGGGGCTCCATCGGCAGCGAGCTTTCCCGTCAGCTGGCCCAGGCCAAGCCCAAGCTGCTGGTGCTGCTGGACGTCTATGAAAACTCCATCTACGACCTGCAGCAGGAGCTGAAGCGCCGCTACGGCAAGGCCCTGAACATGCAGGCTGTCATCGCCTCGGTGTGCGACTACAACCGCATCCACGAGGTGTTCAAGCGCTACCGGCCGGAGGTGGTCTTCCACGCGGCAGCCCACAAGCATGTGCCCCTGATGGAGGACAACTGCGCCGAAGCCATCCACAACAATGTCTTCGGCACCTACTACACCGCCATGGCGGCAGAAAAATACGGCGCCAGGCGCTTTGTGCTGGTGTCCACCGACAAGGCGGTAAACCCCACCAACATGATGGGGGCTACCAAGCGCCTGTGCGAGATGGTGGTGCAAAGCCGCCACAGCCAGACCCAGTTCGCCGCCGTCCGCTTTGGCAACGTGCTGGGGTCCAACGGCTCCGTGGTGCCGCTGTTCCGCCGGCAGATTGAGGAAGGCGGCCCGGTTACCATCACGGACAAACGGATCATCCGCTATTTCATGACCATTCCCGAAGCCTCCCAGCTGGTGCTGCGCACCGGCACCCGGGCGGAGGAGTCCGAGGTCTATGTCCTGGATATGGGCAAGCCCATCAAGATCATCGACCTGGCCAACAAGCTGATTTCCCTGTCTGGCTTTGTGCCGGATCGGGACATCCAGATTAAGGAAATCGGCCTGCGGCCCGGGGAGAAGCTGTATGAGGAGCTGCTGGTGAAGGTGGAGGACTGCAAGCGCACCAGCGATGAGCGCATCTTCATCGAGCAGGGCCAGGCTCCCTCCCGGGACGAGGTGGACCGGACCTTGCGCGCCCTGCGCCAGGCCCTGGACATGCAGGCGGATGACGCGCTGCTGAAGGAACTGATGATGCGCATCCTGCCCTGTTATAAAGACGCCATGGAGGTCAATGCCCGGGCGGCTGAATCTGCCGAGGTCATGGCCGCCGAAGAACATAGCGCCCCGATTATGGAACCCCTGGGGATTCCAATTTAATAAGAAGAGGAAGGTACAAAGTATGCACATGTTGAAAAAACTGAGCCTGCTCTTGTTGTGCGCCGTGCTGGCTCTCACAGGGCTGCTGCCGGCTCTGGCTGAATCACCGGTCATTTCCGAGGAAGACTATGCGCTGATTAACGAATCGCTTTTAGACGAAAGCAAGGAATTGCCGGTAAGCGAGGAGTTCCGCGCGAAGGTGGACCCGGAGGACCTGTCTGTCACCGAAGGCTTAGACGGAAACTGGATGAACATCCTGCTGCTGGGCACGGACACCGGCAACATCCAGCTGAACTACGGCCGCACCGACACCATCATCATCCTGTCGGTGAATAAGGTGACCGGCAAGATGCGCCTGTCCTCCCTGGTGCGGGACATGCAGGTGGACCTGCCCGTTGTCAACTGGCCGGCGAAGATCAATGCGGCCAACGCGTATGGCGGCCCCCTGCTGGCGATTAAAACGATCAATGAGACCTTTGGCCTCAACATCCGCAACTATGTGTCCATCAACTTCAACGGTTTCAAAAAGGTGATCGACAACCTGGGGGGCGTGGAATTGGTGCTGGATGATGCCGAGGCGGGGATTGTCAAGGCTGTGCGCACTACTGAGCCACAGACCCTGAGCGGGGAGCAGGCCCTGGAATATGTGCGGATTCGGAAACTGGACAACAATTTCGGCCGCAATGAGCGCCAGCGCAAGCTGCTCACCTCCCTGTTCAACAAGATGCTGAAAAACGCCAGCATGGAAGAGGCCATGCAGGCCCTCACCGAATCCCTGTTGCACATGGCCACCAACCTGTCCATCAATGACCTGCTGTCCCTGGTCATCCCCGTGTTCTCCGGCATGGAGAACATGGCCACCACCGGCTTCCCGGCGGAAGGGGATTATTACTACAACCACAGCGCCTCCCTGGGCTCCGTGGTGGTGTTTGACCGGGAGAAGACCACCCAAAAGCTCCATGACTACATCTACCAGACCGACAGCAACTAAACCAAAGGAGACCATTTTGAAAAAGATTTTTCTGACCCTCCTGATCCTGTCCCTGCTCCTTCCCGCTGCTGCCCTGGGGCAGACGGTGGTGGACGCCAGCGCAAAACGGGGCATCGTCCCGGAAAAAGGCCTGGCCAACAACCCGGTGATCCCCGGTGAAAACATGCTCACCGGCCTGCCCACTGAGGCCCCTTATGTCCCCATCTTAGTGAACATTGACAACGTGTCCGGCGCCTGGCCCCAGTGGGGCATCAAGGATGCGGACATCATCTATGAAATGCCCATCCACGGCCTCAGCCTTACCCGGCTGATGGGCCTCTTCGCCTACACCCACCCCGAGGAGGTGGGCCCCGTCCGCTCCGGCCGCGTCATGCATGCGGAGATGCGGGAGGAATGGGACGCCGCCTGGGTGTTTGTGGGGGTTCAGAGTAAGGAAGGCTCTGATGTCAATGCCGCCTTACGCCGGCTGGGCGCCCGTGAAAAAGACACCAACCTGATCATCAATGGCGTCACCAACAAGTTCGCGCCCTACTTCAAAAACATGAAGGGTTACAAGAACCCTCACAACCACAGCATCGACCTGGCCAAGGTGCGGGACAGCGTGCAGGAATATGCCTTCCCCGCCCGCCCCTTCCTGTTCACGGATGAATTGCCCGCCGGCGGTGACCCGGCCACCCGCATCAGCCTGAAATACGGCAGCAGCGGCAATTCCTACACCAATTCCTCCTATACTTATGACGCGGCCACCAAGCTGTACAGCCGCTACCGCAATGACAAGCCCTATGAGGACCGGGATCAGCCCGGCGTGCCCCTCACCTTCAGCAACGTGATCGTCCAGTGGACCACCCTGAAGTTCAACGGCGCGGCCAACGCCCCCCTGCTCACCGAGGTGGGGGAGGGGAATGCAGACATCTTCATGGGCGGCCGCCATATTTCCGGCTACTGGGTGCGGGAATCCGCGACCTCCCGGACGGTCTTCTACGACCAGGACGGCAAGGAGATCCGGCTGCAGCGGGGCAAGACCTTCATCAACATCACCGCAGACCGCTCCACCGCTGTCACCTACGAGTAAACACGCTATTTAACAATTCCCGGACTGATTTGAACGTCAGTCCGGGAATTTTTTATTTATTTCTG
>DAITOE010000070.1:0-8807 GCA_036834245.1 Clostridia bacterium
CGGCTTCCTCGTCCATGCCCTCCTCCTGGATGCGGTCCTCCAGGATCTCGTTGAAATAGCTGATGGCTTCTTCCACCGGGCCGAAATCGCTGGCCTCAAGGGTTAACTGGAGCCTGTTCAAGTAGTCTTGCCTGTTCATGGTGTACCTCCTGTTGGCTGTTGGTTTTTCTGTTCCTTGACGCGCACCACAAAGTCATACACCCGGCCCAACTGCTCCCATTCCGTGATAAAGGCCTGCATCTGGGCCCAGCCTTCCGGGGTGAGGGTGTAGTAGCGGCGCAGCCGGCCTGCGTACTCGGTGCTGTAGCTGTCCACCGCCCCGGCCTCCTGCAGGCGCTTGAGGACGGGGTAGAGGGTGGATTCCGACATCGGCAGCAGCTGCTCGCTGTCTTTTGCCAGGCGGTAGCCATAGGAATCCCCCCGGGCCAGCAGGGCCAGCACGCAGATTTCCGTCAGTCCCCGCTTGAGTTGAATGTCCACGTCATCACCTCCATCGGCTTATATCTTACACTGCATAGTATAGCGTGTCAAGCAATATTATTTGGTTCTGCTAAAATGCCCGGGCCGCCTGGTTCCTGCCGGGCGCCGGCTGCCGGCCGCGCTGGTCACAGCCGGCCAATCCCTGTATAATACTGGGGACCGGGGGAGAAGAAGGGGCCTGTTTCCGGGCCAATCCACCGGAACCCGCTGCCCTATGCAGCACAGCTTTACAAGCAACAGCAAAGGAAATGTCATGCGTTTACAAAAATACCTGGCGGCCTGCGGGCTCAGTTCCAGGCGGGGTGCCCAAGAGCTGATTGAACAGGGCCTGGTCACCATCAACGGGGCGGTGGTCCTGGAAAAAGGCATCCAGGTGGAGGACGGGGATGAGGTCCGGGTCCGGGGGGAAGTGGTGCGCCCCGAAGCCACCAAGCACGTGGTGATGTACTACAAGCCCGTGGGGGAGGTCACCACCGTCTCTGACCCCCAGGGCCGGCCCACGGTGCTGGACAAATTCCAGGATTTTCCTGTGCGCCTCTACCCGGTAGGCCGCCTGGACTATGACTCCGAGGGCCTGCTGCTCCTCACCAATGACGGTGACCTCACCATGCGCTTAACCCACCCCCGCTATGAGGTGAAGAAAAGCTACATCGCCCGGGTGTCCAACCAGTTGGGGGAGGAGGCGCTGCGCAGCCTGCGCGCCGGCGTCCTGCTGGAGGGGCGCAAAACGGCGCCGGCCAGGGTGCGGGTGCTGCGGCGGGACCCCTTCTCCACGGATATTCTCATCGCCATCCACGAGGGCCGCAACCGCCAGATCCGCCGCATGGTGGCCGCCGTGGGCCATGAGGTGGTGCGTCTGAAGCGGGTCAGCTACGGCAACCTGTCCCTGGGGGATTTGCAGCGGGGGGAATGGCGGGAATTGTCGGAAGAGGAAGTGGCCTCAATATGATACAAGACTCAATCACAAATGCTTCCTTGAGCCGGCCCTTTTTCGCCTCCGCGTTGCTTCGTTCAGTCGGCGTAGGCTCCGGCTACGCCTCCATCACTCAGCTTAGCGGAAACGAAAAATTTCTCGGCCCATGAGTGCGTTTCTTCATTCGTCTGGTATGAACTCAGACCGCGCCCTGCTGCGCTCTGCCCGGCATATTGCCAGCGGCATCTTCGATAAGGCGGTGCAGCCGGGGGACTCTGTGGTGGACGCCACCCTGGGCACCGGCCAGGACTGCCTGCGCCTGGCCCAATTGGTGGGGGCGGGGGGCAGGGTCTATGGCTTTGATGTCCAGGAGGAGGCCTTGCGGCGCACCAGGGAGCGTTTGCAGCAGCACGGTGTGGCAGAGCGGGCTCAGCTGTTTTTGACCAGCCACGCCCATATGGCAGACCATGTGCCCCCGGACATCCGGCTGGCGGCCTTCAACCTGGGCTGGCTGCCCGGCAGCGACAAGCAGGTGACCACCCGGGCGGACAGCACCCTGATGGCCCTGAACAGCGCCCTCTCCCTGCTTGCACCCTTTGGTGTGCTGGTGGTGTGCATCTACCCGGGCCATCCGGAGGGGGAACGGGAGCAGGCCGCCATTCTGGACTGGGCCGCCGGGCTGTCCCCCAGGGACTGCACGGTGCTGTGGCACCAGTTTGTAAACGGCGGCGCCGGTGCGCCTTCCTGCCTGGTGGTGGAGAAAATCCGCTGAAAACGATCCCTATGGGCCCGGTTTCAGCAAGCGGAATTTGCGGTATTTTCATCGTGACTGTATTTCGATATAAGGAGGCCCTATGAACAGACCGGATATCCGCTTCGGCGCCGTCACCATCGACTGCGCCCCCCACCAGACCCGGCAGATGGTGGATTTCTACTGCAAGCTGCTGGATTTGACCCTGGAGAACCAGGAGGACGAACTGGGCCCATTTCCCTACCTGGATGGAAATGGCTTCAACATCACCCTCCAGCCGGAGGAAGGCTACCAGCCTCCCACCTGGCCCAGTCTGGAAAGGGGCCAGCAGATGCACCTGGACCTGATGGTGCATGACATCCCCGAGGCCGTGGCCTACGCTCTGGAAATCGGCGCCACGGAATCCAAGGAGCAGTACAGCAAAAACTGGCACATCATGCTGGACCCGGCAGGCCACCCCTTCTGTTTCTGTAAAATCACGGACTGATACAGTTTCTGGGGACGGGGGGTAAAGCCCCCGGAAAATCAAACTCCCGCACCAAACGGCACGGGAGTTTTCTTGTTGCATTGTTCCACTGTGGGCCCGCAGGATAACCCTGCATTCAAATACAGATTCCGGGGTTCGGGGGCAATGCCTCCGAGAAAACGTCCCCGTATATCAAACTCCCGCACCAGACGGCACGGGAGTTTTTCTGTCTCAATTCAACACTGTGGGCTTGTTTGAGGACGTAGACATCAGATACAGATTCCGGGGTTCGGGGGCAATGCCCCCGAAAAAACGTCCCCGTCCCCGTCCCCGTCCCTATCCCCGTCCTATTGCCCGGCAAAGCCCCAGTCCACCAGCTGTTTCCAGAGGGGGTGGTCCTGGTTCAAGACCAGGGTGCTGTTTTGTTTGAAGGCACCCCTGAGGGCTTCCAGGGAGCGCCAGAACTGGTAGAAGGCGGGGTCGGCCTTGTAGGCGGTGTTGTAGATGTTCATGGCAGCGGCATCGGCCTGGGCGCGGGTTTCGCCGGCGGTGCGGACGGCCTCGGCCTCGATTTCAGTGGCCTTCAGGTCGGTATCGGCCACCATCTTGCGGTAGGTCTCCTCGCCTTCGCTTCGCAGCTGCTGGGCCACTTTTGCGCGGTCGGCCTTCATGCGGTCGTAGGTGGTTTCCACGTTGGCCTGGGGCAGGATGGTGCGGTGCACCTGGATGTCGGTGACCTCGATGCCCCGGATCACCATGTCCCGGTTGATGGTGACAAGGCCGTTTTTGAGGGCGTTGTTGAGGGCATCCTTGTTGGAGATGAAGTCCTCGGCTAACAGGCGGTTGATGGCCTGGACGATGACGGGGTGGATGAGGTTGTCCAGCTGGTTTTCGGCGTTCATGGTGGTGCCCAGCTTGAGGGAGAAGAGGGCAGGGTCCGCGATGCGCCACTGGGCGTAGGTGGTGATGTTGTACTGCTTTTTCTCGGAGGTGTTGACGGTCTCGGAATTGCTGGTGTAGTTGAACAACAAGGAAGGGAATTTGTCCACCTTGTCGATGAAGGGCACCTTGAAGTGCAGCCCGCTGCCCCGGCGGATGGAGACCTCGCCGGAGGCGGTGATTTCATTTTGCAGGTTGGTTTCAAAGCGCTCGTGGAAGGTGTTGCGCTCGTCCAGGATGATGGACTTGATGACGCCAAAGCGGCTGACCACGGCCTGCTCGGCCTCGCCCACGATGAAGAAGGACTCGTTGAAGAGCACCAGGGCCAGGATCAGCACCAGGAAGGCGATGACCAGCAGCTTGGTGTTCTTGCTGGCAAACTGCTTCAGGGCTGCCTTGGCCTGGTCCAATTGCGGGTTGGGCTGGCGGTTGTAGTTGTTATGCTGATAAAACTGGCTCATTTCTGCTCCTCCCCGCTGTCCTTGGCCTGGCCGATGTCCAGGTGTTGCAGGACGCCGTTGCCCTGGTCCACCACCACGATGCGGCCGGCGCCGCCCAGGATCTGCTCCATGGTCTCAATGAGCATGCGGCTCCTGGCGGATTCCTTCTGGGCGTTGTACTCGGAGAGCACCGCTTTGAAGACGGCGGTGTCGGCCTCAGCCTTGGCGGTGATTTCCGCCCTGTAGGCGATGGCCTTCTGGGTGAGTTCGTAGGCCTTGCTGCGGGCCATGGGCAGCACCTGGAACTCGTACTGCTGGGCCTCGTCCAGGCGGCGGGTCATCTCGTTCTTGGCGTTGTTCACGTCCTCATAAAAGGCGGTGACCGCCTCGGGGACGGTGATGTTCTGGATGTGCACGCTGTGCACCTTCACCCCCATGTCGTAGGAGTCGATGAGGGCTTGGAAATCCGGCAGCACCTCCTGCTCGATGGCGTCCTTGTTGAGGAGGGCATCGTCCAGGGAGCGGTTCTGGATGTTGCGCCTGAGGATGGCTTCAAAGGCCAGGTGCATGGTGCCCTCCGGGTCCTCCACGTCAAAGAGGTATTCCCGGACGTCCCGGATGGTGTACTGGTAGATGGCTTCCAGCTGGACGATGGAGTTGTCGTTGGTGAGCATGACGGACTCGTCCTTCTCGTCCCGGTACTCGGCGGCGGAGCGGCTGGTGCCCCCCACGGAGGTGCGGTAGCCGTATTCCTTGTTGTGGATGGTGGTGACGCTGCGGGAGACCACCGTCTGCACGCCGGGCATGCGCCAGTACAGGCCGGGGCCGTTGGTGTCGGTGACCTGGCCGAAGGTGAGCACCAGGGCCTGTTCCCCCTGGCCCACCCGGTACAGGCCGCTCAACCCGATGGCCACCACGGCCAAAAGGAGCAGCAGCCAGATCCAGATCCGGCTCTTTTTCTTGGTGTTTGTCTGTTCGCTCATGAAAACCTCGCTTTTGTGTCGTTCCAGAAACAGTGTGTCCTCATCTATTTACCCGATGACCTGGATAAAATCGCACAGCCACTCCATGTTGAGCACCTCATAGGGCCGCAGGCCCAGGTCCTCCTGGATGCGCAGCCGGCCCTCCTGGTCCCTGATGGGGCCGTAGAAGGGGTTGAAGCTGTCCCTGGCGATGCTGGAGCGCATGTAGTGAAGCAGCTGGACGCTGCTGGTGCCCAGGCGGTCAGTTACCAGGAAGCGCAATACGCCGGCGCCCAGGCCCCACCACAGGCCGGTGACGCTGGGGTCCCCCCGGTCGATGATGCTGAGGATGTCCAGGGAGCCGTTTAGGTAGTTGCTGACCAATTCGGTGTAATAGCGGCCCCAGTCCCACTTGGGGGCGGCGATGAACTCCGTGGGGTTGCCGTCGGTGTCAATCCGGCTGATGAAGGAGAAGACCTCTTCGGGCAGCTCGATGTTTTTCAGGCCAATGTAGCGGGGGGTGTAGGCGATGTCCGCGCCCAGTTCTGCGGCGGCCTTCAGGCCGTGGACGCTGGTGGCGGGCTGCAGGGGCAGCACGTCCTTCCACACCAGGAAGACCTCGGCATCCCCGCGCACCGCCTTGACCCCCAGGCCAAAGGCGTTGATGTCGGCGGTGTGGCGCTTGTAGTCCAGCCGGGGGGTGATGTAGGCCACCTTTTTGCTGTTGGTGGCCATGGCGGCGGCCATGCCGCACAGGAAGATGGCCTCGTAGTAGCGGCCGTAATAGGTGCTGAGGCGGAAGTCCTCCCTGATGCGGGAATAAACCAGGGTGAGGCAGTCGGGGTGCTCCAGGGAGAAGCGTAAGGAGGGGATGGCCAGTTCCGATGCGGTGATGAGGAGCAGGTCCGCATCCGTGGCGCTTTCTGACAGCTTCTCGTACATGTTGTGGGCGGAGAGGCCGTCGATGAAGGTGGACTGCACCTGCTCGCCCAGCTCCTCCTGCATCTGCCGGCGGCCCAGCTCGTGGGCGCCGATCCAGTTGTCCTCGGTGCGGCCGGCGGGGTAGGCGAAGACCACCCGGGCGTTGCGCTTCTGGCCGAAGAGGCGGGAGATGAGCCCGGCGGGCTGGGGCTTTTCCTGGGGGGTGAGCATGATGGTGGGCTCGGCCGGCGGCTTGCTGGTGAGGGCCATCTGGGGGCTCAAGGCCTCCAGCTGCTCCACAATCTGGGAGAGGGTGGCCTGGACGGGCAGGCCGTAGACCTTCAGGTATTCCAGGAAGGCGTCCCCCACCAGCAGGGGGGGATTGACCTTTTGGAAGGCGGCCTCAAACTGCAGGAACATGCTGTTGTAATTGAGGGGCAGCTCCGGCTCTTCCAGCTGGGCGAAGCGCTCCTCCAGCTGGGCCAGCTGCTGGTACTTGGCCTGGCTGGACAGGCGGATGTTCTTGAAATGCCCGGTTTTGTCGTAATTGAGGTAGGCATAATAGACGGCGGTGTCCGGGTCCCGCTCGTCCAGTTGGGGCACCACCCGGGTGATGTCCGCCCGGACGGCCGGGGCGCCGAAGTGCTTTAGGATGCTGACCCGTTTGTTGCCCTCGATGACGTAATAATTCCACAGGTATTCATACACCTGCACGGCGTCCCGGAGGCCTTCCTCCATATGGATGGCGCAGAGGTTCATCCATTTGGAGGCAAACTCGCTGTTCTCCTGGTGAAGGGGCATGAAGTTGGTGGCAAAGGAATTGGCCCGGGCGGAGGTGTAGGTGCCGATGACCCGGGACAGGGAAATCTCCCGCTGAGGCTGCTTCATGTAGGCCACGATGCGGGACTGGTTGGTCAACTCATCCAGGGCATACAGGATGCCCCGCTCGCCTTTTGCGGTGCGGGCGCTGTACTCCTTCTGCCCGGCTTTCAAGGCCTTGCTGTATTCGTAGCGGGCCTGGATGTTACGATTGCCTTCCATATGCTCTGCTCCATTCATATCGCGCCTTGATGTAGCTGATGCGCTTGCGCTTGGGCGCCAGCTGGAACTGCAGGTCCAGGATGCTGTAGCCGTAGGCGTTGTAAATCTGGGTGGGGCCGTAGGTGATCAACCGCTTATTGGACGCGCCGTAGTTGAGGTGCTGGTGGCCGTGGAAGTGGTAGGCCGGCTTGTACAGGTCCAGCAGGGTGCGGTAGGCCTTGAAACCCTTGTGAAAGGCGTCCTCCCCGTCCCCCAGGCCATAGGCCGGGGCGTGGGTGACCAGGATGTCAAAGCCGCCGTGGTGGCTGATTTCCTGCATGCGCCTGGTGACCTGGCGGGCCACGTCCTGCTCGGTATAGTGGAAGGGCTTGGGGTTCCTGGAGTTGGCGCCGCCAAAGCCGATGATGCGGATGCCCTTGATGACGTGCATTTTCAATTCCAGGTTGTCGCAGCCCTCGGGGGGGTGGTAGAGCATCCGGCTGTCGTGGTTGCCGTGGACATACAAAAGCGGCGCCGCCACCATGGTGGTGAGGAAGGACAGGTAGGATGCCTTCAGGTCGCCGCAGGAGATGATCAGGTCGATGCCCTTGAAGACCTTGCGGTCAAAATAGTCCCAGATGTACTTGCTCTCCTCATCTGCGACCGCCAGGATCCGTATCTTCGTCAAGGGCGCCACCTCCTCATATCCACCCTTGAATTGTACAGGAAATCAGGCGGTGCGTCAAAGCAGGCGCCCGCCTGAAAACAGTGCAGCTTTCGGCTGCTGCTACCGGGCTTACCGCTGTCCGGCTGGGGTTTGTACCTGGATCTCGTTGGCCACCAGGAGGGGGTAGGGGTTGTCCCCGTGGTGAATGATGTCCAGAAGCCCCGTCAACAGGATGATGCTGTTGTTGGGGGGATAGTCCTGCGGCCAGGAAAGGTTTCCCGTAATCTGGAACTCCATCCCCACCTCGCAGCAGCCGGCTTCGTCCATGATGAGGATCAGGTGCACGGCCTGACCGTCCTCTGTCTGAAAGCCGTAATAGCTGCCCTTGATTTTCAGGGTTTCCCCCTGGTGGCGCCCGGGGGCCATCACCATGCTGTACACCTGGGCATAGGCCATGGGGTAGCTCATGTCGCTCAGGTCCACATGGGGGGGATTGTGCAGGGGTACAGGGCTGGCGCCGCCGGTGCCAGACCAGGCAGGCGCTTGGGCAGCCTCCGGCACCTGGGCCGGGGGGCTGGTTTCCTGTTTCACCAGCTCATACTGCTGCGCCAGCTCCGCGGGGCTACGGGTGGGGGCCTGTTGCCCCTGGCAGCCAGCCAGCAGGGCGGTCATAAGGAGGAGGGCCAAAACCAGGCTTGTTTTTTTCATGAGCGGCTCCTTGGGCGAATCAGCCCCAGCAGGGTAAACAGCAGGAAACAGCCCAGGTTCACCGCCACGATGGTGGCCCCCACCGGGGAACCGGCCAGGATGGACACCAGCATGCCGGCGGTGGAACACAGGACGGAGAGGGCTGCTGCACACAGGACGACGGCCCGGAAGCTGTCGTAGACCCGCATGGCGGAGAGGGCAGGGAAGATGAGGAGGGCGGCAATCAGCAGGGAGCCCACCAGGTTCATGGCCAGCACCACCACGGAGGCGATGATGACGGCCAAGAGGATGTTGTAGGCCCGGGCGCTGGTGCCGGTGGCGGTGGCGAAGTCCGGGTCAAAGGTTACGGCGAAAATGCGGGGGTACAGGAAAACAAACAGCAGGATGACGGCAGCGGACAGCCCCAGGCTCATATAGACCTCGCTTTTAGTGAGGGTGAGGATGGAGGTGGAGCCAAAGAGGGTGGTGCACACGTCCCCGGAGATGTTGGCGGAGCCGGGAAAGGCGTTGAGCAGCAGGTAGCCGATGGCCAGGGAGCTG
>DAITOE010000071.1:0-8672 GCA_036834245.1 Clostridia bacterium
ATCCAGCCGTGGCGGGCGAAGTCAAAATTGCCTTCCTTGCGCTCGTTGAGGAACACGTTCCACTCCTGGGTCTCGATCTTCACGTCGATGCCAACCTGGGCCAGGTCCTGCTGGATCAGCTGGGCGATCAGGGCGTGGCCGGCGTTTGTGTTGTGGATGTAGGTCATGGTGATGGGGGTCTTGAGCATGTTGTCATCGCCCACTTCCAGCCCGGCTTCCTTCAGCAGGGCCACCGCATCCTCCACGCTGGGCTCGATGGGATAATAGCCCACGTCCTCAGCCACGGGGTAGGTGTAGTCCTCGTCGTTCTGCTTGAAGACGCCGCCCTGGCCGTCCATCATGCCCTCGGGGATGAAGGTGGTGGCGATGACCTGGCCGGTCTTGCCCACGGTCTCCACGATGTAGTCGCGGTCGATCAGGCGGCTGATGGCCTTGCGGAAGGCAGCGGCCTGCTCCACGGTCATGCCGTCAAACAGCTTGCTCTTCACGTTGAAGATGGCGAAGTAGGTGCCCAGCTCGTCCACCTTCTTGAACTCGGGGGTGTCCATCAGGGTCTCGATCTGGTCCAGGGGCACGGTGTCGATGAAGTCCAGGTTGCCGGCCTGGTAGGCGGAGTAGATGACCACCTCGTCGGCGGACAGCATCAGTTCCAGCTTCTCCAGTTTCACGTTCTCGGCATCCCAGTAGTTGGGGTTCTTCACATAGACCATGGACTCGTTGTGGGTCCACTCGGTCAGCATGAAGGGACCGGAGGACACAAAGCCCGCTTCCAGGGCCCAGGCGCCGGGGCTGATGACCTTGCCGGCATCATCCTTGAAGCCAGGGGCATTTTCCACGGTGGCCTGGTGCACGGCGAAGTAGGTGGGGAAGGCCACCAGGTCCAGGAAGTAGGCGGTGGGGGCGGCCAGCTTGACGGTCAGCTTGCTGCCGTCCTCATTGGCTTCCACAGCCAGGTCCGCAGGATAGCCTTCGATGCAGTCGAACATGTAGGAATAGTCCGCAGCGGTCTCGTCAGACACCGCGCGCTTCCAGGAATAGACGAAGTCGTTGGCGTTGAGGGGATCGCCGTTGGACCAGACCAGGCCTTCACGGATGGGGAACACGAAGGTGAGGCCGTCCTCGGACACCTCGTAGCCGGTGGCGAAGTTGGGGGCCAGCTGGCCGTCCTTGTCATAGGTGTACAGGCCGCCAAAGGTGTTGGCCGCCAGGGTGGCGCCGTCCACGGTGGAGTTGAGGGCCGGGTCCAGCTTGTCCGGCTCGGACGCCAGCTGCAGGCGCAGGGTGGTGTCGCCTTCCTTGGTGGTCTCGTGGAAGAACTTGGTGCCAAAGGGGCTGGAATAATAGCCAGCCAGGTTCTCCTTGGCCAGGTAGATGTCGTTGTAGTGGTAGATGGGGATCAGGGCGCCGGTGGCCATCAGCATGTCCTCAGCCTTGTGCATGAGGGCCTCGCGCTCCTTCAGGTCCGTGGTGCTCTTGATCTGCGCCACCAGGGCGTCAAACTCCTTCCATTCCGGTGCGCTGGACTCAGCCAGGGCGGACACGGCGGAGAGCGCCATCACGGCGACCAGGGCCAGGGCTAACAGTTTCTTGAACATGGGGTTCTCCTTCCTTTTTTTCATAAACGGCATCTGCCGCTACGATTCAGGGCATCTGGGGGTGGAAGCAGGCCACCTCGTGGCCGGGCTCCAGTTCGCGGAGGACCGGGGTTTCCTTTGCGCATTGCTCCGTGGCAAAGCGGCAGCGGGTGCGGAAGGCGCAGCCTGAGGGCACCTTCAGGGGGCTGGGCACCTCCCCCTCCAGCACGATCCGCTGCCTGGCCCGGGCCTTTTCCGGGTCCGGGATAGGGATAGCAGAAATCAGGGACTGGGTGTAGGGGTGCATGGGGCGGTTGATGATGTCATCGGCAATGGCCGTCTCTACAATCTTACCCAGATACATCACCGCGATGCGCCGGCTCATGTGGTGGACCACATGCAGGTCGTGGGCGATGAAGAGGTAGGCCAGGCCCAGGCGGGACTGCAATTCCTCAAAGGTGTTGATGATCTGGGCCTGAATGGACACGTCCAGGGCGGAGACCGGTTCGTCGCACACGATGAACTCGGGGTCCACCGCCAGGGCCCGGGCGATGCCGATGCGCTGCCGCTGGCCGCCTGAAAACTCATGGGCGTAGCGGCGCTTGTGGTCGGAGTTGAGCCCCACCAACTCTAACAGATGCACCACCTTTTCATCACGTTCTTTTTCTGTTTTGCACATCTTGTGGATGTCCAGGGCCTCCCCCACGATGTCATTCACCGTCATGCGGGGGTTTAAGGAGGAATAGGGGTCCTGGAAGACCACCTGCATCTCCTTGCGGAAGCCCTGGATGTTGCGGTCGTCAATCTCCTGGCCCTTGAACTTGATGGAGCCGCCGGTGGGCTTGTACAGCCGCAGCAGGCTGCGGCCCACGGTGGTTTTTCCGCAGCCGGATTCCCCCACCAGGCCCATGGTTTCCCCGGCGTCAATGGTGAAGGACACGCCGTCCACCGCCTTTAACATGGTCTTCTTCAAAAAGCCCGTCCTGATGGGGAAATACTGTTTCAAATCCCGGACTTCCAGCAGATGCTCACTCATCTTCCTGCCCTCCCTGGGCCTGTGCCTGGGGCTTGACGTTCATCCAGCAGGCAGCCCGGTGGTTGTTGTTGATTTCGATTTCTTCCGGCTGCTCCTCCAGACAGACCTTCATAGCCTGGTCGCAGCGGCTGGCAAATGCGCAGCCCTTTGGCAGGTTCAGCAGGTCCACCGGGGAGCCGCCGATGGGGATGAGGCGCTCCCTGGTGGTGGTCATTTTGGGGATGGAGCGCAGGAGGCCCTTGGTGTACTCGTGCTTGGGGTTGTAGAAGATCTCCTCCGCCGTGCCCCGCTCGCACACCCTGCCTGCATACATGACGATGATTTCGTCGCACATCTCGGCGATGACCCCCAGGTCGTGGGTGATCATGATGATGGCCATGCCCAGCTTGTCCCGGAGCTCCCGCATCAACTCCAGAATCTGGGCCTGGATGGTGACATCCAGGGCGGTGGTGGGCTCATCGGCAATCAGGATGTCCGGCTCGCAGGCCAGGGCCATGGCAATCATCACCCTTTGGCGCATGCCGCCGGACAGCTGGTAGGGGTACTGCTTCAGCCGTTTGGCGGGCTCGTTCACCCCCACCAGTTCCAGCATCTCAAGGGCCCGGGCCCTTGCCTGCTTCCGGTTCCGGTTGGTGTGCAGGAGGATGGCCTCCGTCAGCTGGTTGCCCACGGAATACACCGGGTTCAAGCTGGTCATGGGGTCCTGGAAGATGATGGAAATCTTGGCGCCGCGGATCTCCCGCATCTGGTTTTTGGGCAGCCGGGTGATGTCCGTGTCTTCAAAGAGGATCTCCCCCTGAGAAATCTTGCCGGGGTGGTCCAGGATGCGCAGGATGGAGTAGGCGGTGACGGACTTGCCGGAGCCGCTTTCCCCCACGATCCCCATCACCTTGCCTTTTTCCAGGCTGAAGTTGATGCCGTTGACCGCCCGGACCTCGCCGGATTCAATGGGGAAGACCGTGTGCAGGTCTTTGACTTGTAGCAGGTGTTGTGACATCTTATCTCCTCAGTTTGGGGTCAAAGGCATCCCGGAGCCCATCCCCCAGCAGGTTGAAGGACAGCACGATCAGGCAGATGCCCAGTGCCGGATAAAGCATTTTGAAAGGATAAATCTGCATCCCGCCCCGGGCCAGGTTGGCCAGGGAGCCCAGGGAGGGCATGGGCGCCTGCACCCCCAGGCCGATAAAGGAGAGGAAGCTCTCGGTAAAAATGGCGCTGGGAATCTGCAGGGCGGTGGAAATGAAGATGACGGAGATGCAGTTGGGCAGGATGTGCTTCCGGATAATCCGGGAGCCGCCAGCCCCCAGGGCCTTGGCCGCCAGCACATACTCGTTGTTTTTGATGGACAAAATCTGCCCCCGCACCAGCCGGGCCATGCTGACCCAGTACAGGAGGCCAAAGACGATGAACAGGCTGATCATGTTGGTGCCCAGGGCCGCCAGCACCGTCCCCTGGAGGCTGTCCCCCAGCACCTGGTTCAACACCACCGACAGCATGATCACCATCAGGATGTCCGGCAGGGAGTAGATGATGTCCACCACCCGCATGATGATGATGTCCACCTTGCCCCCCAGGTAGCCGGATATGGAGCCGATGAGCAGGCCGATGATTAGTACGATGATGCTGGCGAAGAAGCCCACCATCAGGGAGACCCGGGCGCCGTAGACCACCCTGATGAAATAGTCCCGGCCCAGTTCGTCCGTGCCGAAGATGTGGGGGAAGATGGTCTGCCCCTCCTCCATGGCCTGTTGCTCCATGGGGGAATAGGTGAAGGGCCGCAGGTTGACGATCTGCCTGTCCCGTTTGCCGTTGACCTTGATGACCTCGGAATAGCCGTAGGGCACGATGAGGGGCGCCACCAGGATCACCACAATCAGCACCAGCAGCACGATCATGCTGAACACCGACAGCGGGTTTTTGAACAGCCGGCGCATGCCGTCCCGGAAGAAGGTGGTGCTTTCACGCATCACGTCGTGCTGCTCTTTTTCCTCCGGGGTGGCCTTTTCAAACTTGCTCAGGTCCTGCTGCAGGCTGAAGGGCTTTTTCTTGGGAAGCTTGTCTACTGAAAAATCTGTCATATCTAAAACCTCAGTCGAAGGAAATCTTCGGGTCGATGGCCTTGTACAGCAGGTCTGACACCAGGGTCATCACCACCATCAGGGAGGCCAGGAAGATGGTGGTGCCCATGATCATGGGGTAGTCCCGGTTGTTGATGCTGGTGACAAAATGGGTGCCCAGGCCGCCGATGGTGAACACGGTTTCCACCACCAGGGAGCCGGTCAGGATATAAGCCGTCAGCGGGCCCACGTAGGTGACCACGGGAATTAAGGCATTGCGCAGGGCGTGCTTGGCGATGACCTTCTGCTCCCTCACCCCTTTGGCACGGGCCGTGCGGATATAGTCCTGGCCCAGCACGTCCAGCATGGAGGACTTGGTGAGCCGTGTGATATAGCTCATGGGGTAGAGGGCCAGGGCGATTACCGGCAGCACATAGCTGGGGCTGTCGATGCTCCAGGCGGAGACCCAGCCCAGGGTGTTGGTGAAAATCAGCAGCAGCAGGGTGGCCAGGATGAAGCTGGGCACCGCCACAAACAGGGTGGTGAAGAAGATGATGGTGCGGTCCAGGTTGCGCCCCCGGTTCAGGGCCGCGATGGAGCCCAGGGCAAGCCCGAAGATCAGCGCCGTGATCACCGCCATGCCCCCCAGTTTGGCCGAGGTGCCAAAGGAGGTGAAGATGGTGGTGGAGATCTCGCGCCCGGTCTTTAAGGAGATGCCGAAGTCACCCTGCAGGATGTTGCGCAAATACAGCACAAACTGCTCCCCCAGGGGCTTGTCCAGGTTGAAGCGCTGCTCCAGCACCGCCTGAATCCTGGCCTCCGGCGCCTTCTCCTTGGCAAAGGGGCCGCCGGGGATGGCATTCATGGCGAAGAAGGTGATGGAGGCGATGATAAATACGGTGACCACTGCCAGGATGATTCGCTTAATAGAATACTTGAGCATCCGTACGCCTTTCTGCTTGGAAATTTCCTTCGCGATATTATACAGTCTGTTCAACCTGAATCATGTCACAAAAACAGAATAAGTGCAAGATGATTTTTTGCCCCGGCTGGCGGGTTGTTTCTCCCCGGAATCCCGAAGGCTCCGGCACCGCACAGGTTTTTGCGGCCCCTGCTTCCGCCCGCTGCCGCAAAATTAATTTTCTGCCCGCCCTTTTTTCTCTGACTGCCTGCAATAAAACCTGTCTGCTGCCGCAAGGTAGCCACGCATAATGATGCCCAGGGCGGTCATATATTTTCAGGGCGGGTGGTTTTCTGCTGTTTTTCCACCGCTTCTTTTGTTTGACTTCGCAGAAAAACGTCTATATAATGCGCTGTACGCTGTTACTAACCACTATATATAGTTGTTGCGATAGAAAGGGTTGTTGATATGACGTCCATTGTTTCCCTCCCCGGCACCATCCAGAAACGCTCCGGCCACTCGGAGGCCTACGACCCCGGCAAGATCATGGCCGCCCTGGGCAAGGCCTTCATCGCCACCGGGAAGGACATTGACAAAGACCAGCTCCTGGCCCTCACCCGGGATGCCGAAGCCCTCCTCGATGCCGCCCTGGCCGGGGGGCAGCCCTTCACCGTGGAAACCGTCCAGGACATGGCCGAGCAGGCCCTGATGCAGGCCGGGCATTTTGCCCAGGCCAAGGCCTACATCCTCTACCGGGACGTGCGCCGAAAGAAGCGCGAGGACAAGCAGAAGCTGCTGTCCTATTTCCCGGATTTTGACGGCCTGGCGCCTGTCCTCACCGCCATTGAGCGGGACTTCCCCGAGGAGGAGTATGCCCTGGGCATCCTGCACCGCAAGTTCCTGTCCCTTTACAAGGAGGACCGGGGCCTGGATGAGCGGATGGAGGTCTTGATCCGCGCCGCCATCGAATTGACCGATAAAGAAGCCGCCCGCTGGGAGTTCATCGCCGGGCGCCTGTTCAACTGCAACTACCTGATGAACCTGCGCCTGAAGGAGGAGGCCCTGGGCCTGTCCTCCTTCTATGAGAAGCTGGTCTACCTGGACAGCCAGGGCCTGCTGGCCGACAGCATGCTGAAGACCTATTCCCGGGAGGAGCTGACCGAAGCCGCCGCCTTCATGGTGCCCGCCCGGGACGACCTCTTCCCCTATTCCGGCATCGAGCTGCTCACCAAGCGCTATGTCATCCACAGCCGCCGCCACGAGCCCCTGGAATCTGTCCAGGAGATGTACCTGTCCATCGCCCTCTTCCTGGCCATCCCGGAAAAAAAGGAATTGCGCCTTAACTGGGTCAAGCAGTTCTACGACATGCTCTCGGAACTCAAGGTCACCATGGCCACCCCCACCCTGTCCAACGCCCGCAAGCCCTACCACCAGCTGTCCAGCTGCTTCATCGACACCGTGCCCGATGACCTGCAGGGCATTTACCGCAGCATCTCCAACTTCGCCAACGTCTCCAAGTACGGCGGCGGCATGGGCCTGTACTTTGGCAAGGTGCGCTCCCAGGGCGCCGCCATCCGGGGCTTTGAAGGCGCCGCCGGCGGCGTCATCCGCTGGATCCGCCTCGCCAACGACACCGCTGTGGCCGTGGACCAGTTGGGCGTCCGCCAGGGGGCCGTGGCCGTCTACCTGGACGTCTGGCACCGGGACCTGCCCGAGTTCCTCCAGCTGCGCACCAACAACGGCGACGACCGCATGAAGGCCCACGACGTCTTCCCCGCCGTCTGCATGCCGGACTATTTCTACCACCAGGTCCAGCACAACATGGAGGGGGACTGGCACCTCTTTGACCCCCACGAGGTCTTAACCCGCAAAGGCTGGGCCCTGGAGGACAGCTTCGGCGAGGAATGGACCCGGAAATACCTGGAGCTCATCGACGACCCCAGCATCACAAGGCGCGTCATCCCCATGAAGGACTTGATCCGCCTCATCATCAAATCCGCCGTGGAGACCGGCACCCCCTTCGTCTTCAACCGGGACCACGTCAACCGCATGAACCCCAACCCCCACAAGGGCATGATTTACTGCAGCAACCTCTGCACCGAGATTGCCCAGAACATGTCCGGCATCTCCCTGGTGGAGGAAACCATCACCACACAGGACGGGGACACCGTGGTGGTCACCGTCACCAAGCCCGGGGACTATGTGGTCTGCAACCTGGCCAGCCTCAACCTGGGCCGCATCGACACCGGGGACCAGCCCGAGTTGGAGCGCCTCATCACCTCCGCCGTCCGGGCCCTGGACAATGTCATCGAGCTGAACTACTACCCCGTGCCCTACGCCCGCATCAACAACAAGCGCTACCGCCCCATCGGCCTGGGGGTCTCCGGCTACCACCACATGCTGGCCTTAAAGCGCATCCCCTGGGAGAGCGAGGAGCACCTCAAGATTGCCGACACCGTCTTTGAGGACATCAATTACTACACCATCAAGGCCAGCCTCAACCTGGCAAAGGAAAAAGGCGTCTACGAGCTCTTCCCCGGCTCCGACTGGGAGACCGGTGCCTACTTCACCAAGCGGGACTACACCAGCGACCGCTGGCAGGACCTCAAGGACCAGGTGGCCAATGAGGGCCTCCGCAACGGCTACCTCCTGGCCGTGGCGCCCACCTCCTCCATCTCCATCATCGCAGGCACCACCGCCGGCATCGACCCCATCATGAACCGCTTCTACTACGACGAGAAGAAGTCCGGCCTCATCCCCAGGGCCGCCCCCGACCTGTCTATCGACACCTACTGGTACTACAAGTCCGCCCATACCGTGGACCAGGCCTTTAGCGTCAAGGCCTGCGGCATCCGCCAGCGGCACATCGACCAGGCGCAGTCCATGAACCTCTACATCACCCAGGACTTCAGCTTCCGCCAGGTCCTCAACCTCTACCTCCTGGCCTGGCAGGAAGGCGTCAAGACCGTCTACTACATCAGAAGCAAGTCCCTGGAAGTGGAGGAGTGCGAAAGCTGCAGCACCTGACGGAGGGATGAAACGGGGGTTCGGGGCTGTCGCAGTAGCGATGGCCCCTGGTCTTTTATTTGCCCGTACACCAAACT
>DAITOE010000072.1:0-8533 GCA_036834245.1 Clostridia bacterium
AGAGACGCTTCAGGCTTCAAAATAAACAAGGGAATCCATCAACGGGCAGACAGCGAAGCGGGCAGCTGCTTTTTTTGTTTGCCTCAGAAAATGCCTGTCCAATCCCTGACCAAAAACCACAAGAGCGGACACCGGAATAAAATCATAGAAACCATCAAGGAAAAACGGCGGTTTTTATCGGCTTTTTCCGGCGGTTTTTGCTTCCAATTTTTACCGTTTTATGCTATAATAAAACGGTGTTGAAACCCGTGCAGATGCAGCGGATTTTGACAGGATGAAAACGAGGTATGTAGATGAACAGAGATGATTTGCACAACGCGTCCGCCATCACCACCCATGTGGACGCCGCCTATGATGAAAAACAGATCCAGGTGCTGGAAGGGCTGGAAGCGGTGCGCAAGCGCCCCGGCATGTACATCGGCTCCACCGACCACAACGGCCTGCACCACCTGGTGTACGAGATTGTGGACAACTCCATCGACGAAGCCCTGGCCGGCTACTGCACCCAGATTGATGTGCGCATCCACGCGGACGGCTCCCTGAGCGTTGTGGACGACGGCCGCGGCTTCCCCATCGGCCTGCATCCCAAATTGCAGCGGCCCGCGGTGGAGGTCTGCCTCACGGTGCTTCACGCCGGGGGCAAGTTCGGGGGCGAAGGCTACAAGGTCTCCGGCGGCCTGCACGGCGTGGGTGCCTCTGTGGTGAACGCCCTGTCCAGCCACATGGAGGTCTTTGTCCACCAGGGGGGCAAGATTCACCACCAGGCCTACAACCGGGGCAAGATTGAGGACGATTTGAAGGTCATCGGCACCACGGACCGCACCGGCACCACGGTGCGCTTCTGGCCGGACATCAAAAGCGCCGAGAATCCCGACGGCATCTTTGAGGAGGGCACCAGCTTCCGCTTTGACGTCCTCAAAAGCCGCATGCGGGAGATGGCCTTCCTCAACAAGGGCATCCGCATCGACATCACCGATGAGCGGGTAGACCCCGTGGAGCACAAAAGCTACCACTTCGAGGGCGGCATCATCGAGTTTGTCAAATACATCAACAAAAACCGCACCCCGATCTTTCCGGAGCCCATCTACATCGAGGGCCTGAAAAACGACATCTCCGTGGAGGTGGCCCTCCAGTACAACGACTCCTACCAGGAGAACACCTTCGCCTTCGCCAACAACGTGCGCACCCCGGAGGGGGGCACCCACCTGGTGGGCTTTTATGCTGCCCTCACCCGCTGCATCAACGACTATGGCCGCCGCTACAAGATCCTGAAGGAAGCGGACGCCAACCTAAAGGGCGAGGACGTGCGGGAAAGCCTGGCCGCCGTGGTGTCCGTCAAGCTGCGGGAGCCGCAGTTTGAAGGCCAGACCAAATCCAAACTGGGCAATTCCGAGGTGCGCGGCGCGGTGGACAGCATGGTCCACGAGCAGCTGGGCGCCTACCTGGAGGAGAACCCCGGCACCGCCCGGCTCATCCTGGACCGCAGCCTGGGGGCAGCAAGGGCCCGGGAAGCCGCCCGGAAAGCCCGGGAGCTGACCAGGCGCAAGTCCGTGCTGGAATCCGCCTCCCTGCCCGGCAAGCTGGCGGACTGCTCCGAGACTGACCCTGCCAAATGCGAGATCTTCCTGGTGGAGGGCAACTCCGCCGGCGGCTCTGCCAAGGCCGGCCGGGACCGCCACTACCAGGCCATCCTGCCCCTGCGCGGCAAGATCTTGAACGTTGAAAAAACCCGGCTGGACCGGGTGCTGATGAACGAAGAAATCAAGAACATGATCACCGCCTTCGGCTGCGGCATCGGGAATGATTTTGATATCAGCAAGCTGCGCTACCACCGCATCGTCTGCATGACGGACGCGGACGTGGACGGCGCCCACATCCGGGTGTTGATGCTCACCTTCTTCTACCGCTACATGCGCCCCCTGATTGAAAAAGGCTATGTCTACATCGCCATGCCGCCCCTGTACAAGGTAACCAAGGGCAAGATGGAGCGCTATGTCTACAACGACGAGGCCCTGGAGGCCCTGTACGACGAGATCGGCCGGGACCCCAAGCCCGAGCTGCAGCGCTACAAGGGCCTGGGGGAGATGTCCTCCGAGCAGCTGTGGACCACCACCATGAACCCGGAAACCCGCACCATGATGCAGGTGACGGTGGCCGACGCCATGAGCGCGGACGAGACCTTCACCCTCTTAATGGGGGACCAGGTGGAGCCCCGCCGCGAATTTATCGAGCAGAACTACGACCTGGTGGCCGATCTGGACATCTGACACCGGTAAGAAACGAGAAGCGCAATGAGTGAGATCAGAGACAATTTAATCCCCACGGAGCTGGAAAAAGAAGTCAAAAAATCCTTCATCGCCTATTCCATGGCGGTGATCGTCAACCGGGCGCTGCCGGATGTGCGGGACGGGCTCAAGCCCGTCCACCGGCGCATCCTCTACGCCATGAACGAGCTGGGGATGACCGCGGACAAGCCCTACCGCAAAAGCGCCCGCATCGTGGGGGACGTGCTGGGCAAATACCACCCCCACGGCGAATCCTCTGTGTATGACGCCATGGTGCGCCTGGCCCAGGATTTCTCCACCCGCTACCTGCTGGTGGACGGCCAGGGCAATTTCGGCTCTGTGGACGGGGACCAGGCGGCGGCCATGCGCTATACCGAGGCCAAGATGAGCCGCATCGCCGGCCACTTAATCGGCGAGATCGACAAGGACACGGTGGATTTCACCCCCAACTTCGATGAATCCCTGATGCAGCCCACGGTGCTGCCCAGCCGCTTCCCCAACCTGCTGGTCAACGGCTCCTCAGGCATCGCGGTGGGCATGGCCACCAATGTGCCGCCCCACAACCTGGGGGAGGTCATTGCCGGCACCATCGCCATGATTGACAACCCGGAGTTGACCCTGGACGAGCTGATGGAGCACATCAAGGGCCCCGATTTCCCCACCGGGGGCATCATCCTGGGCCGCTCCGGCATCCGGGAAGCCTACTACACCGGCCGCGGCCGCATCATCGTGCGGGCCAAGACGGACATTGAAGTACTGCCCAACGGCCGCAGCCGCATCATCATCACCGAGATTCCCTACATGGTGAACAAGGCCCGGATGATTGGCAAGATTGCCGAACTGGTCCACGAAAAGCGCCTGGACGGCATCAGCGACATCCGGGACGAGTCCGACCGGGACGGCATGCGGGTGGTGATCGAGCTCAAGCGGGATGCCCAGAGCAGCGTGGTGCTCAACTACCTGTTCAAGCACACCCAGCTGCAGGAGACCTTTGGCGCCATCATGCTGGCCCTGGTGGAGGGGCAGCCCAGGCTTTTGAACCTCAAGGACATGATCGGCCAGTACATCCTCCACCAGGAGGACGTGGTCACCCGGCGCACCCGGTACGACCTGGACAAGTCCCTGGCCCGCGCCCACATCCTGGAAGGGCTCATCAAGGCCCTGGATAATATTGACGCCATCGTCCAGCTGATCCGCCATTCCAAGGACACGCCGGAGGCCAAGCAGGGCCTGATCAGCCAGTTTGGCTTCAGCGACCGCCAGGCCCAGGCCATCCTGGACATGCGCCTGGCCCGCCTCACCAACCTGGAGGCGGACAAACTGATGGCGGAGTACGACGAGCTGCAGAAGACCATCGCCTACCTCCAGTCCATCCTGGCAGACAAGGGCATGCTGATGGGGGTCATCAAGGAAGAGCTCACCACCATCATGGACCGCTATGCGGACCCGCGTCGCAGCGAAATCTCCCTGATCGACGGCGAGATCGACATTGAGGAATTGATTCCCAAGGACGACATGGTGGTCACCCTCTCCCACTTTGGCTATGTGAAGCGCCTGTCCCTGTCCACCTACCGGGCCCAGAACCGGGGGGGCAAGGGGGTGAGCGCCCAGGCCCTCAGGGAGGAGGACTACACCGAGCAGCTCTACACCGTCCACTCCCATGACGATTTGCTGTTCTTCACAGACCAGGGCCGGGCCTACAACGTGAAATGCTACGAGATTCCGGAAGCCAGCCGGGTGGCCCGGGGAACGGCCATCGTCAACGTGCTGCCTCTGTACCCGGATGAAAAGGTCACCAACATGATCCCCGTGCCCAAGGAGGACCGGGACAGCCAGTTCCTGATCATGGCCACCCGCCACGGCCTAATCAAAAAGACGGCCTTGTCCGCCTTCCGCAACATCCGCCGGGTGGGCCTCATCGCCATCACCCTGCAGGAGGGGGATTCCCTCATCGGTGCTGAGCTGATCGAGGGCGGGGACGTGATGCTGGCTTCCCGCATGGGCCAGGCCATCCGCTTTTCCGATGACAGGATCCGGGCCTCCGGCCGCACCAGCATGGGAGTGCGCAGCATGCGCCTGGAGGAGGGGGACGAAATCATCTCCCTGACCTCCATCGAGGAGGGCGCCCAGGTGCTGGTGGTGACGGAGGACGGCTACGGCAAGCGCTCGGACCCTGAGGAGTACCGGGTCACCAACCGGGGCGGCAAGGGCGTGAGGGCCATGAACATCACGGACAAGACCGGCCTGCTGGCGGCGCTGTTGATGGTGCAGCCGGACGAGGACATCATGATCATCACCGACGACGGCACCATCATCCGCACCCCGGCGGAGGACATCCGCCACACCGGCCGTAACACCCAGGGGGTGCGGTTGATGCGGGTGGCGGAGGGCAGTAAAATTGTGGACGTGGCCCGGGCCGAGCGGGAGCCGGAGGAAAACGAGGAGGAAGTTCCTCAGGATCCGGCAAACGCTCAGGATGAAAACGGCATCAACGAAGAATCCCCGGAGCAAGGCGACATCGAGGAATAATTACCCAAACACAACAGGAGCTGGCACACCCGCCAGCTCCTGTTTTGCTGCCCTCTGTATCCTTATACTGAATTCAAACATTCTTGCTTTTATGAGCTGGTCACTTTGAGCCTCTGCGTCATCTTGTTCAGTCAGCGTAGGCTACGGCTACGCTTCCTTCACTCGATTTAGCCGAGACACAAAAATCCTCAGCCCATCTGTGCAATCATGTTTTCACTCAGTATTACTAAAGTTTTTTGCGCAGCTTTTTTTCAAAAAAGCTGCAAAACCCCCGTCCCACACCCCGTCCCGCTGTTGCACTCCGTCCCTGGCTTGCTATAATGGCTATCATGACGACAAAGCAACGGACGCTGGTGGGCGGCATTTCCATCCTGGGGGTCACAGGGCTGATCTGCAAAATTGTAGGGGTCCTGTATTTGATTCCCCTGGCCAACCTGATTGGCTCCGTGGGCCTGGGCGTCTACAACCAGATTTTTCCCTCCTACAATTTGATGCTGACCATCTCCTCAGCGGGCATCCCGGTGGCCATCTCCCGGATGGTGGCGGCCCGGCTGGCCAGGGGCGAGGCCAAAAACCCCAGCCGGGTGTTTAAGATTGCGCTGGTGATTTTAAGCGTGCTGGGCTTTGTGAGCACCCTGTTGATGCTTTTGTTCTCCAGGCAGTTTGCAAGGGCCACCGGCACCCTGGAGTCGGTTCACGGCTTTATGATGATTGCGCCCAGCCTGTTCCTGGTGTGCGTGATGAGCGCCTTCCGGGGCTTCATGCAGGGCCAGCGGCGGATGTGGCCCACGGCCAACAGCCAGCTGATTGAGCAGGTGGGCAAGGTGGCCATTGCGCTGCCCCTGGCCCACAGCTTCATGCAGCAGGGGGGCTACCCCATGGGGGTGGCCGGGGCGCTGCTGGGGACCTCCATTGCCGAGGCGGCTGCCCTGTTGTACATGGCGGCGGACTATTTGTTTGTGCGTCCGGAATGGAAGCAGCGTCTGGCAGCGGACACAGGGCCCCTGGAGGGGACAAAGCCCATCGCCAGGGAATTGGTGGTGACGGCCATCCCCATCACCATCGGCGCCTGCATTGTGCCCCTGGCGGGCACGGTGGACAGCTTCATGCTGGTGCGGCTGATGAAGGCCTACCTGCCGGAGACCACCGCGGTGTCCTATTACGGCATCTATGCGGGCCTGGTGATTTCACTGATCAACGTGCCCACGGCCCTGGCCATGGCCATGTCCAGCAACCTGGTGCCGTCGATTTCTGCCAAACGGGCCAGCGGCAACCGGCTGGGCATCCGGCGGGACACGGCTGCGGGTCTGCGGCTGGCCATGGTGATTGGCCTGCCCTCCAGCATCGGGATGAGCCTCTTGTCCGAGCAGATTTTAACCCTGCTGTTCCACAGCAAATATACGGCAGCGGAACTGCACCTGGGGGGCCAGTTGCTGTCCATCAGCGCCCTGACCATCGTGGTGTTCACCCTGGTGCAGGCCACCAGCGGCATCCTGCAGGGCCTGTACAAGCAGCGCATCCCCATGTACACCCTGTTTTTAGGGGTGGTGGTGAAGATCGCCATCAACTACACAGCGGTGCAGCGGCCGGACACCAACATCTTCGGGGCTCCCTGGGCATCCCTCACCTGCTATATCATCAGTGCCGGCCTGAACCTGTACTATGTGGCCAAATACGCCAAGATCAGCCTGGACCTGAAGGACCTGCTGCTGCGGCCGGGCATCGCCACCCTGGCGATGGGCCTGCTGGTGGCCGCCCTGTCCAGCCTGCTGGGCCAGCGCCTGTACCGCAGCTGGCTTATGATGGGCCTCACCATCCTGCTGGCGGTGGCGGTCTACGGGGCGGCGGCCTTCAAGACGGGGGCCATCAAGCGCTCGGACCTGCCGGCCCGCTTTGCGAAAGGACACTGAATGAACCAGATTACCGTAGTCTCCCTGGGGCCTGGCTCCCCGGATTTGCTGACCCTGGGCGCCTTGAAGGCCTTACAGGCTGCGGACCGGGTACTGCTGCGCACCAGCCGCCATGGGGCGGTGAAATTGCTGCAGGAGGAGGGCATCGCTTTTAGCAGCCTGGACCATCTCCACGAAGGCTGTGAGGATTTTGACAGCTTTATCCAGGCAGCGGTCCGGGCGGTGATGGAGCAGGCGGCCGAGGCCGCCCTGGTGTACGCGGTGGCCGATGCCACCGGGGATGAAACCGTCCGCGCCCTGCAGGCAGCGGCAGGGGACAAGCTCACCCTGCTGCCCGGCCTGCCCCTGTCCGCACCCTTGCTGACCGCCGCCCTGCCGGCTTCCCCGGTGATGCTGGCGAGCGCTGTGGACCTGCAGGTGCACAACGCCCAGCAGCCCCTGTGCGTGGTGGAACTGGACAGCGCCATCCTGGCGGGGGAGGTGAAACTGAAGCTGCTGGATACCTACGGGGAGGACGCCAGGGTGGCCTTCTTCCCCCCGTCTGAGGCGGCACTCCGGGCGCCGGTGATCTTTCCCTTGACGGAGCTGGACCGCCAGCCCCGTTACGACCACACCTGCGGCTGCCTGGTCTTCCCCATGCCGCTGACGCAGCGGCAACAGTTTGACCCGGAGGACCTGCTGGCCATCATGCGCAAATTGCGGGCCCCTGACGGCTGCCCCTGGGACCGGGAGCAGACCCACCAAAGCCTGGCCAAATACCTGGTGGAGGAAGCCAACGAAGCTGCCTGCGCCCTGCTGGAAGATGACTGGGACGGGGCCGCAGAGGAATTGGGGGACGTGTTTTTGCAGCTGGCCTTCCACGCGGTGGTGGGGGAGGCCCACGGCACCTTCACCTGGGCCGACATGCTCAAGGCCATCTGTGAAAAGCTCATCAGGCGGCATCCCCATGTGTTCGGCGGCAAAAGCCTGGACAGCGCCGGGGAGGTGCTGGCCCAGTGGGACCAGATCAAGCAGCAGGAGCGCAGCAGGAGCGAGCCGGGGCAGCGGATGCTGGATGTGCCCCGGGGCATGGCCCCCCTGATGCGGGCGGAGAAGGTGCAGCAGCTGGCGGCCAAGGCCGGTTTTGACTGGGACAGCGCCCTGGAAGCCCTCCCCAAGGTCATCGAGGAAGCGGAGGAGCTGAAAAAGGCCCTCACAGAGGGCACAGGCGCTGCGGAAGAGCTGGGCGACCTGTTCTTTTCCTGCATCAATATGGCGCGGTTGATGGACGTACCGGCAGACCAGGCCATACATTTTACGACGGAAAAATTCATCAGGCGCTATCTTTGGATGGAAAAAGCCATAAAAAATGACGGAAAAGACTGGAATCTGTTGACAATCAACGAAATGGGGGTATACTGGGAACGAAGTAAAGCAGAAGTTTGAAGTGCTTTACCTGCCAACAAAAGCAAGGAGGAAACCACATGAATAAGACTGAACTCATCGCAGCCGTCGCAAAGGCAACTGAACTGAAGAAGGTTGATGCCGACAAGGCCGTCAACGCCGTCATCGCCACCATCCAGGGCGCCCTGAAAAAGGGTGAGAAGGTCCAGCTGATTGGCTTTGGCACCTTCGAGTCCCGCAAGCGCCCCGCCCGCGTTGCCCGCAACCCGCGCACCGGCGAGGAAATCAAGGTGAAGGCTTCCAAGGCCCCCGTGTTCAAGGCCAGCAAAGCGTTCAAGGATCAGCTGAACTAATCACCGCATGGTTCCAGCAGAAGCCACCGCTTATGGCGGTGGTTTTGTGTTATTGTGGTGGGGTAGCGTATTG
>DAITOE010000073.1:0-5304 GCA_036834245.1 Clostridia bacterium
GAATGAAGTCAAACCATAATAAAGGGGAGTTTCAGAGGGCGCAGCCCTCTGACTGCAATCGTATCGCACGGCTCCGCCGGGCGGGCGGGGCATTGCGAAGCAATGCTTTCCGCGCATTTTCACCGGCCGGGAGTGGAACGACCAGGTGAAAATACCCGTTCCCTCCCTCCGCTGAAGTGACCGCAGTCACTTCAGCGATACCGTCATCCTTTTACCGCTCCGGCGGCAACCCCCTTGGTGATCTGGTTCCTGAAAATCATATAGAAAATCAAAATGGGGATCAGGGCCACCGTCAGGGAGGTGAACAGCTTGCCGTAGTCGCTGCCCAAGGCGCCGGAATAGCGGCCAACGGCAGCAGGGATGGCCTTGTATTTGTCCGTGGCGGTCATCAGGTTCATCAGGATGAACTCGTTCCAGGTGCCGGTGAAGGTGATGATGGCCAGGGTGACGGACACCGGGGCGCACATGGGGAAGACGATGCGGGCAAAAATAATCATGAAATTGGCCCCGTCAATCCGCGCGGATTCCAGCAGTTCGTCATGGATGCTCTTGATGAAGTCCGTGCACAGGTAGACCCCCATGGGCAGGCCCAGGGCCACATAGGGAATCAGCACCGCCCAGCGGGTGTTGTAGATGCCGGCGGCATTCACCATCAAAAACAGGGGGATCAGGATGGACTGCAGGGTCAGGAGAATCCCCACGATGAAGACCCCGTGGAGCCACTTGGTGGCCCGGGACGGAATCTTCGCAAAGGCATAGCCCGCCATGTTGGACAGCAGCACCACCACCACCACGGTGATGGCGGCGTAGATGACGCTGTTTTTGAAAAAGGTGATGAAATTGCCCTGGATCCACACAAAGGGGTAGTTGCCCGTGTACCAGTTCACCGGCAGGGCCAGCTTGTTGAGGGTCAGGTAGGCGGTGTTGGTCTTGAAGGACTGGATCACCAGCCAGAAGATGGGGTAGACCGTCAGCACCGTGAACAGGATCATGACCAGGTAGATCAGCGCCCTGGCGAAGGCAGACACATTGCGGTTGTCCATCTCAGTCCTCCTTGCTGCCAAAGGTCTTGCCCAGGCGCTGGGTGATGACGATGAGCACCACGCTGATTAACACCATCACGGTGGAGATGGCGTTGGCCAGGGGGTAGTTGGGGGCGCCCCGGAAGGCGGACTCGTACATGTACAGGGACAAAACCCGGGTTTGCCCCGCCGGGCCGCCGCCGGTCATGGCGTAGATCAGGTCAAAGGTCTTTAAGGACCCGGAGATGGCCAGGATGGCGGTGGTGATGATGACCCCGGACAGGGCAGGCAGGCTGATGTGCCACAGGATCTGCGGCTCCCTGGCCCCGTCAATCCGGGCGGCCTCGATGATGGCCGGGTCGATGCGCTGCAGATTGGCCAGGAAGATGATCATATAAAAGCCGGTGTACATCCACAAAATCACGATCAACACCGGCACCATGGGGGCAGTGTTCAGGGTGAAGACCGCATTGGGGTTGAAGAGCTTGCGCACCTCCATCAGCACGGAATTGCGGCCGTAGATGATGGCGTTGAATAGGACGCCGATGATGATGGGGGAGATCACGTTGGGCAGGTAGATCATGGTCTGGAACAGGCTGTTGCCCCGTTTGACCAGCTTCCGGGAGAGGATATAGGCCAGGATGAAGCCCAGGGGAATCTGGCCGAAGACGGACACCGCCACGATGAGCAGGTTGTTGCCCAGGGAGGTGTAGAAATTGCCGGCCGGCTCGGTGAACATCCAGATGTAGGATTTGAGGCCCACAAACTGGATGTCCGGGTTGCCGAAGATGAGCCCGCCGTTATAGTTGGTGAGGCTCAGGCCGATGGAAAAGATGGTGGGGAAGGCGACCACGGCCAGGTAGATGATCAAAGCCGGGGCCACCAGAACGATGTAGCTCAGCCTTTTCTCCCGATGGATGGTCATGTGCCGCCTCCCCTCACCAAGTTCAGTTATTTTGCTTGCTTATTTTGCGTTTTTCCAGGCTTCAAAGGCATCCTGGGTGGCCTGGGCCACCTGCTCGGGGGTCTGGGTGCCCATGCCGATGGCCTGGAGGCCGTCGTTGAGGGGGGTGTACACGGGGCCTTCAAAGACGCCGTCGATGACCACGGTGGCCTTGTCATACTCGCCCGCCAGGTTGGCCAGGGCAATCTGCATGGGCTCCAGGGTCAGGCTGGCATAGTCGATGTCGGTGCGGGAGGGGGTCCCCAGGCCGCCGGTCTGCAGGCGGTAGGTGAGGACGTCCTTGCCCACCAGCCACTTCACCAGCTCCCAGGCTGCTTCCAGCTTGGGGGAGCCGTCTTCCAGGTTGGCGTTGATGCCGTAGCCGGTGGCCAACACGGCGGTGTTGGTGCGGTTGATCTTGACGCCTTCCACGTCAATCTCCGGGAACACGGTGATTTCGACGCCCGCCTGTTTGTCAGGGCTCATCAGGGCTTCGCCGGTGGACTGGTCGGTGATGAAGTCGCCTACACGCCAGTCGCCGTCGATGTAGTAGGCGGCGGTGTTGGTGGCAAACAGGCCCGGGCCCTCGCCATAGCCAACGGCCAGGGTGGAGGGATCGATGACCTTGTCTTCATAGATCTGCTTCACAAAGTTCAGGGCGGCCAGGAAATCCGGGTCGGTGAACTTGGCTTCGCCGTTCAAGATCTTCTGCTCCCAGCCCTCGCCGCAGAAGCGGCCGGCCACCATGGAGAAGAGGCAGGACTGCATCACCCAGGTGTCCTGGTTGGCCATCAGCACGGTGTCATAGCCCTTGGCCTTCAGGACGGGCACCTGGGCCACCAGTTCGGAATAGGTCTTGGCGGGTTCCAGGCCGGCATCCTTGAGCACCTCGTTGTTCACCAGGAAGGTGTGGGTGGCGGTGACGCCGTTGGACAGCATGGCCAGGTAGCCGCCCACCTGCTGGGCAGGATCCAGCACCAGGGGGTTGTAGAATTCGCTCAGGCCGTCCCGCTCCGCCAGGGGGGCCAGGTCCTTCAGCAGCTTCTTGGTGTGCAGGGTGGTGGAACGCCCCGAGGGCCAGACATAGATCACGTCCGGCAGGTTGCCCACCGCGGCATAGGCTTCCACCGCCTGGTGGAAGGGCTCGTTGAACTCGTTCTCCATCACCAGCTTGATGTTAGGGTGGGCGGCCTCAAAGGCTTCCCAGACCACCTTTTGCTCCTCGGCGGTGTTGGGGCTGGTCATGTTCAGGTAGTTGAGGACCCGCAACTCGATGACCTCCTCCGCATGGGCGAAGGCAGCCAGGCTCAGCAGCATCACCAGGGCCAGGGTCAGGGATAGAAATCGTTTACGTAGCATCTGTCGTTTTCCCTCCATTTTGTTATATTTGGCATAGATACAAGCGTATTATCCATCTTTGCGGACACCTTGTCAAGACGAATCCGGCCCCTTTCTGAATGTTTATGCATGTTTATGCCAGGTCTGTGCTATCATAAGGCGGATTAAAGAATGTGTTTAGAGAAAAGGAGGGCAAAGCGGTGCTTATCACGCTGCAAAATGATCAGCTCACCGTCACCATCGACAGCCTGGGGGCCCAGATGCAGACCCTGGTGGCTGCGGATACCACAGACTATCTCTGGGGTGGCGACAAGGCCTACTGGGCCAGCCGTGCCACCATGATCTTTCCCTTTGTTGGCCGGCTGCATGAGGGCCGCTACACCCTGGACGGCGCCTCCTACCCCCTGGGCTCCCACGGGTTTTTGCGCCACAGCGAAACCCGGGTTGTGAGGCACAGCCCGGCAGAAGCCCTGTTTGAACTGACGGACAGCCCCGAAACCCTCCGGCAATACCCCAGGCGCTTTTTGCTGGAGATTCATTACCAGCTGTCCGGGGCCGCGTTAACCACCACCATGACAGTCCACAACTGGGATGACCGGGTGATGCCCTTTGCCCTGGGCGGTCATCCGGGATTCCGGGTGCCCCTTGAAAACGGCCTGGCCTTTGAGGACTATGCCCTGGATTTCTCCGGCCCTGCCCAATGCCACCTGATGAGCGACAGGGCGCTGGCCACCGGGGAGGTGGTGGACTATCCCCTGCAGGATGGCCTGCTGCCCCTTCACCACGGGCTCTTTGACCGGGATGCCATCATCCTGACCACCGCGTCCCGCAGGGTGCGGCTGTTTTCCAACAAGGGCCAGCGCAGCGTGACCCTCTCCCACCCCGGGCTGCCCTACCTGGGCATCTGGCACACCCCCAACAGCGACGCGCCCTTTGTCTGCCTGGAACCCTGGCTGGCCATGCCCGGCCGGGACGGGGTGGTGGAAGACCTGATGACTGCCCCCGGCCTGGTGAGGCTGGCACCCGGGGCCAGCTATGAAAACGGCTGGACCATCGCGGTGAGCTGAAACCAAGACGCCCCTCCCCGGAGTTGTCGGGCAAGCGCCATCAACAGTTTTCTGCGTTCATATCTATATGCTGAAATCCATGCCGCCCAGGGCGACATGGATTTTAGTATGAAGCCGATGCCGCCTGTCTGGCCTTCATCACGCTGTAGACGCTGACGCTGGCGATGACCAGGACAGCACCCAGGATGGACAGGGGGCCGGGCTGCTCCCCCAGGAAGAGGAAGACCCAGATGGGGTTCAACACCGGCTCGATGTTGGTGATGATGGAGGCGGTCACCGGGTTCACCTGCTTGCGCATCCCCAGGGAAAACATCAGGTAGCCGCCAAAATAGGCGGCGCCCATCAGCAGGATGCCCAGGATGGGTTCCGGGGCCAGGACAAAATGTTGGTCAAAGGGGATGAAGGCCAGCCAGAGGCAGTTCATCAGGCAGCCCAGATAGGAGTAATCCACGGGATCCGTCCCGGGCAGCCGGGCGGCAAAGAAGATGAAGGCAAAGAAGAAGGCGGAAATCAAAGCCAGGCTGTCCCCCAGGAACCCTCCGGCGGCAAAGCCCCCGTAAAAGCACAGGGCAATGCCCAGGGTGGCCAGCAGGCTGGCGGTGATGTCCAGTTTGCCGGGCCGCTGCTTATAAATCAGCCAGGAGCCGAAGATCACCACAATGGGCATGAAATAATGCAGCACCACCGCATTGGCGGCGGTGGTCAGCTTGTTGGCCATGATGAAGGCGGTGGAGTTCAGGGACACCCCCAGGGCCCCCAGCAGGTTGCCCCGGCCCTTTGGCAAACGGAAGCTGCCCCGGATGAGGCCAAAGCCCACGGCCGCCAGCAGGGAGCGCACGCCGATGATGCTGAGGGCCCCCCAGGGCACCCATTTGCTCAGGACACCGGAAAAACTCCAGCTGGCCCCGGCCAGCAGGATCAGGAGGGCGCCGGG
>DAITOE010000073.1:5404-8507 GCA_036834245.1 Clostridia bacterium
GGGGGCCGGTGGACAGGATGGTGATGGGGGTGCCCAGCATCCCCTCGATGCGCTCCACATAGTCCCGGCAGGCCTGGGGCAGGCGGTTGTAGTCCGTCTCCCCCCGGATGTCCGTTTTCCAACCCTTGAAAATCTCGTAGACGGGCTTCACCTGCTGAAGGGCCGGGGTGGCGGGGAAGTGGTGGATGCGCTCCCCCTCCAGCTCATAGGCCACGCAGACGGGGATCTCGTCCAGGTAAGAAAGCACGTCCAGGTTGGTCATGGCCACGTCGGTGGCGCCCTGCACCAGGCAGCCGTGGCGGGTGGCCACTGCGTCAAACCAGCCCACGTCCCGGGGCCGGCCGGTCTTGGCGCCGTATTCCCCGGCGTCGCCGCCCCGCTTCCTAAGCTCCTCAGCCTCCTCCCCGGTGATGCAGCTGGGGAAGACCCCGGTGCCCACGGAGCTGGAATAGGCCTTGGTGACGGCGATCACCTGGGTGATGGCCCAGGGGGGCACCCCGGCCCCCACGCTGCCGTAGCCCGCCAGGGGGGAGGAGCTGGTGGTGTAGGGGTAGATGCCGTGGTCGGGGTCCCGCAGGGCGCCCAGCTGGCCTTCCAGGAGGATGCTCTTGCCGGATTTCACCGCGTCATGGAGCAGCCAGGTGGTGTCCTGCACCCAGGGCTTCAGGCGCTGGCCCAGGGCGTAGTACTTCTCCGTCAGCTCATCCGCATTCAGGGGCGCGTGGTGGTAGAGGTGCTGCAGGAGCACGTTTTTCTTCTCCAGGCTGTTCACCAGCCGCTCATGCAGCAAATCCTTGTCCAGCATCTGGCAGACCTGGATGCCCACCTTGGCAAACTTGTCGGAGTAAAACGGCGCGATACCGGACTTGGTGGAGCCAAACTTCCGCTTGCCCAGGCGCTCCTCCTCCAGGGTGTCCAGGAGCACATGGAAATCCATCAGCACCTGGGCCCGGTCGGAGATGCACAGCCGGGGGTGGGGGATGTCCCGGCCCAGGACGCTGTCCAGCTCGTTCAAAAAGGCGATGGGGTCCAGCGCCACCCCGGGGCCGATGATGTTCATCACCTCCGGGTGGAAGATGCCCGAGGGCATCAGGTGGAGGGCAAACTTGCCGTACTGGTTGATGATGGTGTGGCCGGCATTGGCCCCGCCCTGGAAGCGCACCACCAGGTCGGAATGCTCCGCCAGCACGTCGGTCAGTTTGCCCTTGCCCTCATCGCCCCAGTTGGCACCAACAATCGCACGAATCATGTTCTTCTCCTTTTATTCCAGCGTATTACAGCTTCTTCAGCGCATGCACAATCCGCCGGGATGCTTCCAGGGTGTGTTCACGGGTGGAAAAGGCGGTGAGGCGGAAGCAGCCCGCCCCGCTGTTGCCAAAGCCCTCCCCCGGGGTGCCCACCACGGAGGCGGTTTCCAGCAGATAATCAAAGAAATCCCAGCCGCTCATGCCCCCCGGGGTTTTCAGCCACACATAGGGGGCGTGGACGCCGCCGGCGGTCATGAGGCCCGTGCCTGCGATGGCCTCCAGCAGCAGCCGGGCGTTTTCCTGGTACTGGCGGATGCAGTCCTGCACCTGGGCGGTGCCCTCGGGGCTGTAGACGGCGGCGGCCGCCTGTTGCACCGGGAAGGACACGCCGTTCACCTTGCTGCCCAGGCGCCGGCGCCACAGGGGGTTGAGGGCCACCTGCACCCCGCTGGGAAGGCGCCCCTTCAGCTCCCTGGGAATCACCGTCCAGGCGCAGCGCACCCCGGTGAAGCCGGCGGTCTTGGAGTAGGAGCAGCACTCGATGGCCACCTCCTTCGCCCCGGGCACCTCGTAGATGGTGCTGGGGATGTCCGGGTTCTGGATGAAGGCCTTGTAGGCCGCGTCATAGATGATGAGCACCTCGTGTTCCCGGGCCCAGTCCACGATCTGCTTGAGTTGGACCTTGCTCAACACCGTGCCGGTGGGGTTGTTGGGATAGCACAGGTACAATACGTCCACCCGCTCCCGGGGCAACACCGGCACAAAGCCGTTGTCAAAGGTGCAGGGCAGGGTCACCAGGTTGCTCCAGCGGCCGTCATCGTAGCTGCCCAGGCGCCCCGCCATGGCGTTGGTGTCCACATACACGGGGTAGACCGGGTCCGTCACCGCAATCCGGGCATCCCGGGAAAACAGCTCCTGCAGGGCGGCGGTGTCGGTCTTCGCCCCGTCGGAGATGAAGACCTCGTCCCGCTCCAGGCGCACGTCCCGGGCCTCGTAGTCGTAGCGGAGGATCTGATCAATCAGGAAGGGGTAGCCCCCCTCGGGGCCGTAGCCGCGGAAGCCTTCCGGGGTGCCCATCCCCAGGGCGGCATCGGCAAAGGCACGGGCCACCGCCGGGGCCAGGGGGCCGGGCACGTCCCCGATGCCCATGCGGATCACCGGCAGCGCCGGCTCCCGGGCTTCATATTCCCTCACCCGCCGGGCAACCTCCGCAAACAGATAGCCTGCGGGCAGCTGGGCGATGTGGTGGTTTACCTGCATGCTTCCTCCCTAAACAATCTCAAGTCAAATAAACATAAGTCCTAAAATATATAGCATATGCCCGTAAGCCGATCCTGTGTGACGCAGTCAGGGCGGAAAAAGGGACGTCGCGACGGTGCAGGTAGGTTCGGAGTCAGCATCAAAAGATTATTCTCCCAGCCACTCCCCGTCAAAGACGTATTCCGCCGGCCCGGACTGGTAGACGTGGTTGTCCTCGGCGTTCCAGGACAGCTCCAGGTTGCCGCCGGTCAGTTTCATCTGCACGGTGCGGTCGCACAGGCCGCCTAAGACAGCGGCCACCAGGGCGGCGGCGGCGCCGGTGCCGCAGGCCAGGGTTTCCCCGGTGCCCCGCTCCCAGACCCGCATCTGCAGGGCATCCCGGCGGATCACCCGCACAAACTCCACGTTGGTGCGCCGGGGGAAGAGGGGGTGGTTCTCAAACATGGGGCCCAGGGTGGCCACGTCAATGGCCTCCGGGTCCTTGACGAAGATGACGCAGTGGGGGTTGCCCATGTTGACGCAGGTGATGAACCAGCTCTGGCCCATGATCTGCAGCCGGTGGCGCAGCACGATCTCCCCGGGCAAATCCACGGCGA
>DAITOE010000074.1:0-8459 GCA_036834245.1 Clostridia bacterium
CATTCCTATGCCGAGGTGCTGACCCTGCCCCTGGACGAAACCGGGGGCGTGCCCCCCTATGACTGGGGCTACCTGGGGGACAGCGCTTACCGCGACCCCTCCATCGACATAGCCATCACCCACGGCCGCCACGACACCACCAACTGGACCGCCGTCACCATCCAACTGGCCAATGCCAGCCAGCTGCGCACCCTGAAGGCCGGCCCCTATGGCAGCACCCAGGAGGCCCAGGGGGCGGCCCTGGCCAAGCGGGTGAAGTCCGTGCTGGCCATCGGGGGGGATTTCTTTGTCTACCACCAGTACGGCTACATCGTGCGCCAGGGGGAGTTTTACCGCAACAAGTTAAGCGGGGAGCACGACGTCCTCATCATCGACGACCAGGGGGACCTCAAGGTGCTGATTCGGCCCACGGAGGAGGACATGAAGGCCTATGAGGCGGAGCACAAGGCCCGCATCGTCAACGCCTTCACCTTCGGCCCCGCCCTGGTGGTGGAGGGACAACCCGTCACCGACATGGTCCTGGGCCGCAGCGAACTGGTGCGGGCCCAGCGCATCGCCCTGTGCCAGACAGGGCCCCTGTCCTACCTGGTGGTCTATTCCGAGGGCCCCAACGACAAGAACTCCAAGGGCCTCACCCTGCCGGAGTTTGTGGAACTGGTGGCCGCCTTCCCGGAGGTGCAGACGGCCTACAACCTGGACGGCGGCTCCAGCGCCACCATCGTGTTTCAGGATGTGAAGATCAACGGCCCCCTGTCCCAGCGCAGCCGCTCCATCGGGGACATCATCTATTTCGCCAGCGCCTATGTGGGAGAGCAGGAGGCCGGGGACTGAGGATGGGCACCACCCTGTTTCATATTGCCGGGCTGCCGGTGACAGCCTTCGCGCTGGGGATGACCGCATCCCTGGCGCTGTGCCTTGTATGGGCCCTGCGCCTGGGGCCCAAAGCCGGGCTGCCCCGGGAGACGGTGGAGCGCTTCCTGCTGTACGCCCTGCCCCTGTCCCTGCTGCTGGGACGCCTTCTGTATGTGCTGGTACGCCTGCCCTTTTTCTTAAACCGGCCTGACGGCCTGGCCTTCCGCCTCTGGCAGGGGGGCACCACCCTCTGGGGGGCCCTGGCCGGCATCCTGCTGGCCGGCTTCCTGGCGGCCCGGCAGGGAGGCATCCGGCCGGCTGCGCTGCTGGATGCCATGGCCCCGGCCGCCCTCATGATGCTGGCCCTGGGCCGCTTCTGCGAGGGGCTGGCAGGGCAGGGTTTTGGGGAGGAGGCCGCAGACTCGCTGCAGTTCTTCCCGGTGGCGGTGGCCAATGACTGGGGGGAGTGGCGCTACGCCGTCTTCATGCTGGAGGGGCTGGCGGCCCTGGTCTTCCTGCTGGTGGTGCTGCGGACAAAGCCGCTGCGCCCCGGGGGCAAAACCCGGCTGGCCTTGATCCTGGTGTGTGCCTTCCAGGTGCTGTTTGAAAGCCTGCGGGAGGACGAGTTTCTGCGCTGGGGCTTTGTGCGGGTGGGGCAGCTGATTCCGGTCTTTGTGCTGCTGTACCTGCTGGTGGCGGCCCTGTACATCAAAAAGGATGCCAACTGGTCCCTGCCCCGGCACTGGGCCCTGGTGCTGTTTTTCTACATGGCCCTGGTGCTGGCGGGCCTGGAGTTTGCCCTGGACAAGACCAGCCTGGACACCCTGCTCCTCTACGGGGTGATGCTGGCCATGGTGTCGGGGATCTATGCGCTGGTGCGCCGGACGGTGGTGGGAGGAAAGCCATGACAAAAACCCTTGCTGCAGCCTGCTGGCTGATGGCCTGCCTGCTCTTTGTAACAGCCGCTGCCGGGGCCGGGGACAGCATCCTGCTGTATGACAAGATGCCGGTGCCCCGGGATGCCACGGTGATTGACCTCACGGGCATCAAGGTGGTGAAGGTGGACCGGCTGCGGGGCTATCTGGACCAGCTGCCGCATCTGACCCGGGTGAGGATGCCGGACAGCCGGCTGAGCCTGAAGGACTATGAAGCCCTGCGGGCGGATTACCCGGGCATCGATTTTGACACCAGCTTCAACTTCATCAAGGGCCCGGTGGCCACCGGCCAGACCGCCTTTTCCACCCTGAACCGCTTGAGCGACAAGCGCTACCCGGAAAGCAAGTTCCTGCCCCTTTTGTACCTGAAGGACTTGCAGGGGCTGGACCTGGGCCACAACCTGATCAGTGATCTGAGCTTTTTGGAGGGCCTGCCGGAACTGCGGGTGCTGATCCTGGCGGACAACAAGATTACACACCTGGGCCCCTTGCGCCAGCTGGTGCACCTGGAGTACCTGGAGCTGTTCATGAACGATTTCACGGACCTAAGCCCCCTTGCGGAGCTGCATCACCTGAAAGACCTGAACCTGTGCCGCAACCGGATTTCCGATGTGACGCCTCTGCTGGGCCTCACGGGCCTGGAGCGCCTGTGGCTGCCGGACAATTTTCTGACAGCGGAGCAAAAGGCTGAACTGGAAGCGGCCCTGCCGGACACCCAGATCGTGTATGAATGGAGCCGCTCCACCGACCACGGCTGGCGCAAGCACCCCCGCTACACCGTCATCGCCCGGATGTTCAAAACCGGGGTGTATGAACCCTTTGAATAACCTCAACCCCTGCTGCTGAAAGGACCGAGATGAAATTGAAACGACTGCTGCCCCTGCTGCTCACCCTCCTGCTGCTGCCTGTCGCCGCCCCTGCCCAGACCGGGCTGCGGGGCTATGACGCCAAGGCGGGCATCAGCTACCTGGCTTTCGGCGCCTACCCCGCCCTGGAAAATGGAGACGAAGCCCCCATCCTCTGGCGGGTGCTGTCCTATGAAAAGGACGTGGCCCTGCTGCTGAGTGACCAGGTGCTTCTGGCCCGCGCCGCCCATGAGGGCAGCGCCTACCGGGGCTTTGAGCACAGCTCCCTGGCTGCCTTTTTGCAGGAGGACTTCCTGGAGGCTGCCTTTGACGCCGCCCAGCAGGACCTGCTGCTAAAAGACGAGCTGGGCCTGCGGGTGGGCCTGCCCACCGCCAGCATGCTCCGGGACAAGGCCCTGGGCTTTGCCCGGGACGCCGACCGGGTGGCCCAGGGGACGGATCATGCCCGGGCCCAGGGGCTGCTGCTGGGCAGCAAGCTGGGGGCCCATTACTGGATGGCGGACCGCTCCCAGAGCATGCAAAACGGCCAGCGCCGGGTGCTGGACAACGGGGTGTTGGGCTATATCACGGCAGATGCGCCGCGCATCGGGGTGCGCCCTGTGATCCGGCTGGATGTGAGCCGGGTCAACAGCTTTGCCGGCAGCGGCACCAAAGAGAACCCCTTCACCTTCCAGGCGGGGGATTTGCCGGTTACCCCGGCCCCTACTGCCACCCCGGTCATCACCCCCAGCCCCGTGCCCACAGGGTTGATGAGCTTGGAGGGCTTCCCGCCCCTTGTGGCACCCGGCTTTTTGCCGGAGGGGGAAAAGGAGTATGTGTTCATCGACGAGGAAAAGGGCATCTGGCGCTTTGCCAACCAGGAGCTGCGCATTGAGATCACCCGGCATGAGGACACGGCCATCCCCCTGCGCTGGCTGGGGGCTGAGATTTTCTTGAAGGAGGGGGCCAAGCCCTTCCGTATGGTGAGCCATGATAAGGAGCACATGCTGGAGGACCGCAGCCGCTACCTGGAGAAGCCCGCCGTCATCATGCGCAACAACAACCTGGTTTTCTCCATGGACGGGGACTATTTCATCTACCGCCTGGGCCGGGCCAAGGCCGACGGCAAGAAATACGCCATCGGCGTGGAGATCCGGGACCATGAGATCCTGGTGGACATCCCGCCCTCTGCCAAGCGCAACACCTACCCGCCTCTGGACATGATGGCCCTCTTCCCCGACGGGGACCTGCGGGTGTATGCGGCCCTGGAGCACACCGCCCAGGAGCTGCTGGAAATGGGCGCCCAGGATGTGCTGTCCTTTGGCCCCTGGCTGATTCGGGACGGGGTCATCAACGACACCTACAAATATTACGGCACCACCCTGCAGCCCCGGGCCGCGGTGGGGATGGTGGAAAAAGGCCATTACTGGGCGGTGATTGTGGAAGGCCGCATCCGCCCCTCCAAGGGGATGACCACCATGCAGGTGGCGGAGTTGATGGCGGAACTGGGCTGTACCCAGGCCTTCAACCTGGACGGGGGCTGGACCAGCGCCATGGTGTTCATGGGCAAGCAGCTTAACCAGCTGGACCGCTACGGCGTCAGCGACAACGCCCGCACCCAGAACGAGGTGATGGGCATCGGCTATACCGACGCCTACCTGGAAGGGAGGGCCCCATGATGAAGCGCTGGGCCATGTGCCTGATGATCCTGCTGATCCTTGCGGTCGGTTTGCCCGGCCAGGCCGAGGGCCAGACCATCCGCCTGTCCTTCGCCGGGGACTGCACCCTGGGGGGCCATGAGGGATGGATGAATTATTCCATCGGCACCTTCCGTGTGATGGCGGAGGAGCAGGGGGACTACAGCTATTTCTTGCGCCACTGCCAGGAGATTTTTGCCCAGGACGACTTCACCTTCGTCAACCTGGAAGGGGTGCTGGCGGACAGCGGCAAGGGCCAGAACAAAAGCCTGAAATGGAACTTCAGGGGCGCCACGGAGTATGTCCAGGTGCTGAGCCTGGGCTCTGTGGAGGGGGTGACCCTGGGCAACAACCACTCCATGGACTTTGGCAAGACCGGCCTGGCCTCCACCCAGGCCACCCTGGACGCGGCCGGGATTGTCTGGTGCCACAACGACACCGCCTGCTTCTTTGAGAAGGACGGCATCAAAATCGCCTTTTTAGGCTTCTGGTCCTATGATTTTGCCAAGCATAAATCCTGGCTGCAGACGGAAATCCCCCGGCTGAAGAACGAGGAAGGCTGCGCCGCCGTCATCCTCAACTACCACGGCGGCCAGCAGTACCGGCAGAAGCACAACAAAAAGCAAGCGGAGGACATGCGCTTTGCCATTGACTGCGGGGCCGACCTGGTGATTGGCCATCACCCCCATGCCCTCCAGGGGATGGAGGTGTACAAGGGCCGGCAGATCGTGTACAGCCTGGGCAATTTCTGCTACGGCGGCAACCGCAAGCCCCGGGCGGTGGAGTACCCCAGCATGATCCTGGGGGTGGACATGCTCTTTGAAGGGGGCGTATTCGCAGGGGTGCAGCTCACCATCCATCCCTACCATATCTCTGCCACCCACCCCCGGAACAACTACCAGCCCTACCCGGTGACGGGGGACCTGGCCCAGGAAGTGATGGACATCATCCAGGCGGACACCCCCTATGAGCTGGCGCCCTTCGTGGAAGGCGCGGGGGCGGTGCAGGCGCCCGTGATGGTGAAGGACCAATGAGGTTTCATAACAAAGCGGTGGTAATCACCGGCGCAGCCCAGGGCATCGGCCGTGCCCTGGCCCAGGCCTTTCTGGACCAGGGGGCCCGGGTGGCAGTGATGGATGTGCAGCCTGTGGACCTGGCGGCGGACCTGGTTTTCCAGGGGAATGTGGGCCGGCAGGAGGACCTGGAGATCTTCGCCGTGCAGTGTATGGACCAGCTGGGCCAGGTGGACCTGCTGGTGAACAACGCCATGATGACAAAAGGCGGCATCGACAGCTGCTCCTACGATGATTTTGTGGCCACTCTGCAGGTGGGGGTGGCGGCACCTTATTACCTGACCCGGCTGCTGCTCCCCGCATTTTCCCAGGGGGCCAGCGTCATCAACCTGTCCTCCACCCGGGCCTTCCAGTCCCAGGCCCACACGGAATCCTACACCGCGGCCAAAGGGGGCATCACCGCCCTGACCCACGCCTTGGCGGTGAGCCTGAAGGGCAACATCCGGGTGAACGCCATCGCCCCGGGCTGGATTGATGTGGCAGGGGCCGCCGGGGATGGCCCGGACCAAAGCCAGCACCCGGCAGGCCGGGTGGGCCAGACGGCGGACATCGTGAACGCCGTGTTTTTCCTGGCCTCCCCGGAAGCCGGCTTCATCACCGGCCAGACCCTGGTGGTGGACGGCGGCATGAGCAAGCTGATGGTATACCATGGGGATGCGGGGTGGAGGTATTCTGGCTAACTACCAGAACAAACAACAGCTCAATCACAAAACCTGCCTTGCACGGGCAGGTTTTTTGGTGTCCAACAGCGTTCATGATGATGACCCATTCCGGGGTCCGGGGAGGAACTCCCCGGGCGGGGGCTTGGGGGCGCAGCCCCCAAACCGTCCCCTCCCCTCCGTTCCCTACTCGCCCCCATCCTCCCATCTGGCAAACGACGCCTCAAAGACGGTGTTGAGGTGGTCGGAATCAATGCGCTGGGAGGTGTCCCCCCGGCTTTCAAAGAAATGGATACAGAAATGGCCTTCCATGCGGTTCTTGCGGTTGGAATAATAGCCGTGGGGCATGCCGTTCATGGAAGCGGCGTAGACCTGGCCCTGGTAGCGGACCAGGATGGGGCGGCGGGCCCAGCTCCAGGAGCCGCCGTAGGCCTCCTTCATCAGCCGGGTGTCCTCCGCCGTGAGGGGTTCTGCGTCCAGGTGGCTTTTGCCCATGAGGCGGTAGACCGTAAAGACGATGCCGGTTTTGATGTCCTTCACCTCAAACTGGGCGCCCCAGGGGATGAGCGCATCCCCGCCGCCGTACCAGGCAGGCATCTGGGTGTCCCCGGGGCCGGGAGGCGGCTTCAAAAACAGGAGGCGGAGGGTGTCCCGGTCCCCCCGGCCGGTGGCGGCCAGGCCCTGGTCCTTTTGGAAGGCTGTGACGGCTGTTGACAAGGCATGGCTGAACACCCCGGCGGCGGGGCCTTCCAGGTAACCGGCCGCGATCAGGGCTTCCTCCAGGGCCATCACGTGGCTCCCCCGCTGGCCGGGGCCGCTTTCCCGGGGCAGGCCTTCCGTGCGGGCTGTGGCTGGCAGCAGCAGGGCCAGGAAAAGAAGGAACAGCAGCAGTTTTTTCATGGCGTTCACCTTCAGGGGCTGGTGTTGAGGTCAAACCACAGGGGGGTCTGGGACTCCGGCTGGTAGACCAGGAGCGGCGCGTCCTCCTTTTGGATCAGGCAGGAGATGACGGCTTCCAGGGTGCCGTCCTTGTACAGGGGGCTCAGGCTGGCCGGGGGGTTGATGAGGAAGTGCTGGCGGTATTCGCTGCCGGTGGCGCTGACGAAGAAGAAATCCCCGTTGGCCAGGGGTGCCCGGCCGGCGGGCACAGACAGGGCCTTCACCTGCAGGTAGACCAGGATGTATTCCTGGGCCCGGACCGGGTTGATGTTGTAGGTGCTCATCTCCCGGGCCTTTTTGAGGGCGGCGTTGCCCCGCAGCACCCTGGTGACGGTGATTTCAACGCTGGCGTAGTCGGTGAGGATGTCCCCGGGGTAGGTGAGAGGCTGGCCCAGGGGGGCGGGCCGCTCCATGGTGCCGATGGTCCGGGCCGGGCTGCCCGCCGGCAGGGGCAGGATGGCGGCGGCCTCCAGGATGGGGGCCCCTTCCCTGAGGGCTTCGGTGCCGGTGAAGGGGGACAGGCCGGTGAAGATGCCGTACACCGTAACCCCGTCCCCGGGGCGCAGGAGGGGGGCGCCCTCCGGCAGGGTGTAGGTGGCCGCAAAGACCTGGTCCGGGTGATCCCGCAGGGAGAGGAGGTACTCAAACCGGCCCTCCCCCAGGTCCAGGGCGGTGAGGATGTCCCCCTGGAGGCTGAGGGCCTCCGAGATGAAATCCTGGGGCCTGCGCAGGATGTCCTCCAGGCTTTCCCGTGGCGGGTAGCCATCAGGCGCCGCGGCGGCGGCGGAAGCGGCCAGGACCAGAAAGGCCAGGAGCATACAGATCAATGACCGTGGTTTCATGATGATTCCTCTGTGGCAGGTCGGTTGTGTTGCAGGCTGTGTTCACCTATATACTACCCGAAGACGGACACTTGTCAAAAAAAGGAGCCCCCATCCATACGGACGGGGGCTGATTCTGCCTGAAGGAGTATCAGGCTATTATCATCAGTAGTTGGTCAGGTTGTACATCTCGATGGCGTCATTGGCCAGGTTGGTCAGCTTGGTGACGGCTTCCTCGGGGGAGAGGCCCTTTAGGAACACTTCCTCGGTGACGTCTTCCACGTACTGCCGCACCTCGGGGAACACGGACAGCAGGCTGCCCACGTACTCGGGGCCGGAGTCATGCAGCTGGTCCAGGGCGGTCTGGAACTGGGGGAATTTGGTGATGTTCTCTTTGAACACCTCGGTGTCGTGGGCCTTCATGTTGATGGGGAAGTAGCCGGTGCGGGCATTCCAGACGGCCTGGTTCTCGGGGTTGATCATGTACTGGATGAACTCCCAGGAGGCATCCATCCGGGCCTCGTCGCCGGAATCCACCATCCACAGGGTGCCGCCGCCGGTGGAGACGCCGCCCTTGTCATCAGCATTGACATAGGGGAAGTAGGCGGTGCCCACCTCAAAGCTGTCCCCCACGTTGG
>DAITOE010000075.1:0-8456 GCA_036834245.1 Clostridia bacterium
AATGGCGGTGGCATAGCTGTATTGGGGTGCCGTGGCCGCGATGGACATCCGGTAGACATAGGTATCAATGATGTCGGACACCACGGAGTTGGAAGGGGTGTACATCAGCAAAACCTTTTCAAAACCCAGAGACAGCAGATGGCCTACCTTCAGAATAAACATCACCATGATCGTGGGCATGATGGTGGGCAGGGTGATGTACCAGATCATCTGCGTCCGGCTGGCGCCGTCAATGCGGGCAGCCTCAAACATGTCCGCGTCAATGCCGGTGATGGCTGCCAGATAAATAATGGCCGACCAGCCGCTGTACTGCCACATGTCCGTCAGAATATAAAGGGGCCGGAAATACGCTGCCTCGTTCATATAAAACACAGGCGGGTTGCCGGTAATCTGCTGGATCACCCGGTTTAATACGCCGGAGGAGGGGGACAGGAGCTCCATTAAAATGGAAACGACCACCACGGTGGATACAAACCGGGGGATATAGCTGACCGTCTGTACCAGCTTTTTAAAGCGCAGGGAACGCAGCTCGTTGAGCAGGATGGCGAAGATAATTGGCACGGGGAAGTTGATGATCAGATTCATCGCCGACAGGGTGAGGGTATTGCGAAAGGCCCGCCAAAAATCCGGCTGGCCTAAAAATTGATTAAAGTAGCGCAGCCCTTCCCACCTGACGCCAAAAGGCCCGGTCAGCGGGCGGAAGCGGCGGAAGGCCAGGATGTTGCCAAACATGGGCACGTACTTGAACAGCAAAAAATACGCAAGGGGCAGCAACAGCATCGCATACAGCTGCCAGTGGTTGATAAAGTACCGTTTGGCAGAAACGCCTTTGGCGGGGGGTGGGGAAGCGGTTTTTTGTTTCATGCTGCACCTTCTTTGTCGGTATTTCTTCCAAAAGGGTGCTGCCTGCCCTGGGGAACCCGGGCAGGCAGGCTTGTCGGGGATTACAGCTTCTTGTTGTCGTTGTAGAGCTTCAGGAATTGTTCAATGCCCTTGTCCTTCATGTCCTGGACATAGGCATCCCAGTCGTTCTCGATGGATTTTTTGCCGGTGCGGAACTCATCATCCCAGACGTTGAAGGCGTCCAGCAGGGTGGTCTGCAGGAGGGAGGCGTCTTCTGCGGTCACGTCGTCAAAGCTGGGCACTGGCACTGTGTACTGAATGGCGTTGTCCATGGCGGCCACTTCGGCGTTGATGCGGGCGTAGTTGTCATCATACTTGGTGAGCTCGCGCTCCAGGTACCAGACGTTCTGCAACCCTGCGCAGCCGGTGCCATAGGCGTTTTGCATATACTTGTAAATGCCGTCGGCGGAGCTGTGGATGGCGTCATTGTAGACGACCTTGTCGCCGTCCATGGTATAGCTGTCGCCTTCGGGGCCAAAGCACCACAGCTTGGTAGCTTCCTCGGAGTAGAAGACTTCATCCAGTTTGCGCACGACCTGCTCAAAGTCCGGGCGTTTGCTGACGCCAATGGGGAACAGCAGGCCGCTGCCGGTTTTGCTCTTGGGCTGGTGATGGGCACCGCCGGGGCCTTCCAGCGGCGGATACATGTTCAGTTTGAAGCCTTCGATCTCGCTGGCCTGCTCCCAGCCGCCGATCTGGTCATAGTAGCCGTAAACGGCCATGGCAGCGCCGGTGGCCAGTTTCTTGGCGGTGGAGGCGTTGTCCTGCTCAAGCTCGGGATCCAGCAGGCCTTCCGCGTGCAGCTTGGCCATGAAAGTGATGTAGTCTTTGTACTGCTGGGAAATGGCGCCGGCGAAGTATTCCTTCTTCTCGTAGTCCCAGGACAGGGTGCCGGTGCCGGTGCCGGTGTTGCGGCCCACGGATACGCCAAAGGAAGGCATGGTCATGCGCTGGACGACCCTGAGGGCAACAATGGAGGTCAGGGGATAGCTGTCGGGATAGTCTTCCTTGTAAGCCTTCATGATGTTGTACAGATCATCAAAGGTCTTGGGGGCTTCAAAGCCTTTCTTCACCAGGTAGTCTTCCCGCAGGATCAGCCCGCCATCATAGAAGGGCAGGTCAAACAGGCTGGGCAGGAAGTACAGCTTGCCGTCGCCCAGACGGTTCAGATCCACATCCTGCTGCAGGCCCATTTCCTCTACCCGGGCGTTGAAGTGGGGCGTCCACTCCGCGTAGTCGGAGATGGGCACAATGGCGCCGTTGAGGGCATAGGACGCATAGGCGCCGCCGGTGGACAGGTACAGCATGACGTCCGGTGTGTTTTCACCCGTGGACAGGGTCAGGCCGGCCTTGGTGCTGTAGTCGCCCATGGGGATGGGCTCAAAGTTCAGCTTGACATTGTACTGCTTTTCCAATGTCTGGATGACGGGCCAGTCCTGGCGGAAGGGCAGGGTCGCGTTGTCGGAATAGTACAGGGAGATCTCGATGGGCTCCTCTGCGAGGCTCAGGGGCGCCAGGCCCAGAACCAACAGGGAAGCTAGGAACAGGGACAGCAGTTTTTTCATGGGGTTCCTCCTTTTTTTTAGTTCCTTTTATGGTTTCAGGGCACATACCCTGAAGGGTACAAAACAAGGGGTTCTTATGCCGGGCTATACCCGGGCGGCCAGGTGATGCTGCCAAGGGGCACCGCTTCCCTGGCTCCGGTGGCGGAGGGCAGGTTGCCCGGCAGATGCTTCATGGTCTGCCGGCCGATGATGGCAAAGGCCACCGCCTCCTTGGCGTCGCTGTCAAAGCCCAGGTCCTCCTGGGTTAGGATGGCGCGCCCCGGGAAAGCGGCCGCGATCATCTTCCGCAGTGTAGGGTTCCGGGCGCCGCCGCCGCCCAAGACAATGCGCCTGAGGCCGGGATGTTTTGGAAACACATACAGCTGATAATTCCTGGCCATGGACCGGGCGGTGAAGGCCGCCGCGGTCGCCATCAGGTCGTAGGGATTCGTGTGCCGGTTTTCCCGCAGCTGCCGCGTGATAAAGGCTTCCCCGAACAACTCCCGCCCGGTGGATTTGGGGATGGGGGCGTCAATATAGGGAATGGCCATCCACTGCCCTAACAGCCCTTCCTGCACCCGGCCCCGGACGGACAAGACGCCGTCCCGGTCGCAGGGCTCATCAAACAGTTGCCGGGCAAAGCCGTCCAAAATCAGGTTGCCGGGGCCGGTGTCAAAGGCAATCACCTCCTCCGGCTGGCAGGCCTTGGGCAGCACGGTCACATTGCCAATACCTCCGATGTTGTGCAGGGCGATGTCCTCCTCCTGGGAACGGTACAGCAGAAACTCGGACAAGGGCACCAGGGGCGCGCCCTGGCCGCCTGCCGCCATGTCCATGGCCCGCATGCCCGCCACCACCGGAACGCCGGTATGGTAAGCGATGGCAGCCGGCTCTCCTAACTGCAGGGTGGAGGGCAGCAAACCCTCGTTCCCGGGCGGGGGGATGTGCCAAACGGTCTGGCCGTGACTTGCGATGCAGGTCACCTGCTTCAGGTCAAAGCCCGCTTCCCGGCATACCGCCTGGGCTGCCTGCGCAAAATACCGCCCCAGCTGCATGTTCAAACTGCAAATGAGCGCGACATTGGATCGCTCAGGGGAGCAGGCGTCCTGAACCAGGGTTTTCAAGGCCTCCGGCATGGGCAGGGTAACAAAGTGTACAAGCTGCACCTGATCGCCCCGGCAGGCCAACAGGGCGGCATCGCAGCCATCCAGGGAAGTGCCGCTCATGAGGCCGATATAGTATTCCGTTGCCGGAGCCTGGTTTTGTCTGCTCACTGGTCGCTGTCCTTTTGTTGCCGGCCAAAATGCGCTGCCGCCAGCTGGTTCACCTTCCGCCTGAAGGGGTTGGTTAACTTGTAGTTGCCGTCCGGATAAAAGCAGCGGTTGGTCAGAATGACGCAGCCTACCCCCAGGGTTTTTGACAGGTACAGGCTTGTGCCGGTAAAACCGGTGTGACCGCAGCCCTCCGGGTACATTTCGCCCACTTCGAAACCCAGGCCCCGGCCGGAGGTGTGCTCCCGCATGGCGGACTGCTTTAAGGCGGAATCAGTGTTTAAATAATGCTGCCCCAGCCTTTGCACCCCGTCCAGGTCGGAAAAAATGCCCGCGTGTCCTGAGACGCCGGAGAAAGCGTACCAACTGTTGCCGTCATGCACCTGGCCTACAATGGGCTGGTCTGCCGGGCGAAAGCCGGGAAACTGAACGCCGGACGCTTTGATAATCTCCATCTCCTGGGGGTTGCCATAACCGGAAGGCAGGATGTGCTGGTTCGGCTCCGGCAAAAAGCCATAATTGCCAAGGCCCAGGGGCTTGACCAGACGCTGCCGCAATACCGCGTCAAGGGGCGCCTGCCAGGTTTCTTCCAGTACCTTGCCCAAAAGAATGAAGCCGATGTCGCTGTACTCCATTCCCTGAGCCCGGGGCAAAAGCAGGGCTGCTTTGAGCGCGCTTTCAAAATCCGCATGGGCATAAAAGGGGTACCAGGCGGGCAGGCCCGAGGTATGGGTCAGAAGCTTGTACAGGGTGATGCCCTGCAGCTGGCGCTCAAACTGCTCATCCGCCCTTGCCCAGGGCAGCAGTTCAGGCAGGGTGTCCTGCAAATGAAAACGGCCTTCCTCGACCCCGTCCAGTACCATGGTGGCGGTTGCCAGCTTGGTCAGGGAAGCCAGGTCAAACAGACTGTCCTCCAAAGCGTCTCCGATGGCGAAACGGCACAGGGTACGCTGCGCGTCAAAAATGGACACCGCGCAGGAGGGGAAAAACCCTTCTTCACGAAACTGCTGCGCGACTTGAATCAGCTCTTCTCTGGTCATTTTCTCAGCTCCTCAAGGGCGCCGGCTACCCAGCCCCCGGCTTGTTCCAGGGCTTCCTCCGCCCGGATTTTGTCTGCCTTTGCCAAATGCATCACAATGGCTGTTTTCACCCGCCCCCCCGCGCGGCGCAGCAAAGGCTCCGCCTCCGTGAGGCTCAGCCCTGTTGCATGGTGGATGATGCGCAAAGACCGGTCCGCCAGTTTTTGGTTGGTGGCTGCCATGTCCACCATCAGGTTCCGGTACACTCTGCCTGTGCGCACCATGGCACCGGTAGACAGCATGTTCAACACCATTTTGGTGGCGGTGCCGGCCTTGAGGCGGGTGGAACCCATCAGCACCTCCGGCCCGGTAGGCGCCTCAATGGCCAAATCCGCCTGCCGGGACAAGCGGGTATCGCTGTTGCAGGACAGACCGATGGCCAAAGCGCCCACCTGGCGCGCATAGCGCAGGGCGGCGCAGCAGTAGGGAGCGTAACCGCTGGCGCTGATGGCCACCACCGTGTCCCGGGCGGTCAGGCTGATGGCTTCCAAATCCTTTTGGCCCATGAGATCATCATCTTCGGCTCCTTCCGCGGCCAGGCGCAGGGCTGTATTGCCCCCGGCAATGATGCCTGTCACCATCTCAGGGCTCACCCCAAAGGTGGGCGGGCATTCGCTGGCGTCCAGCACCCCAAGCCTGCCGCTGGTGCCGGCCCCGACATAGATCAGCCTGCCGCCGTCCGACAGCCGTTTTGCGATCTCTTCAATGGCTTGGCCAATCGCGGGCAGTGCCTGCCTCACCGCCTGATGCACTGTGGCGTCGGCGGTATTCATCAGGCTTGCGATGCCAAGGCCGTCCAGCCGGTCCAGGCTTTGGCTGGCCTGCATGACCTGCTCGGTAGACAGGCTGCTAAGATACTGCTGGGAAGTTTGTTTCATTAAAAAGCTTGCTCCTTGCCGTTTTTTGTGTGCGCCCGGCGCTTGATCTTGCCCTCCCGGTGGGTGCGGTCCAGGCAAGGCTTGTACTGCTCATAGCTCCGTGCGACTACAGCGGAAAAAATGATATCGACCAGGTGCATCATGCTCATGCGGCTGGACATGGCGGCTGAGCGCACCAGGGTTTCCGAGGTCGCCACATACAAGGCGAGGTCAGCCAGGCTGCTGAGGCGGTTTTGTCCCATCCGGGTCACGGACACCGCCGTGGCGCCGGAACGGCGGATGGCTTTCAAGGTGTCAAGGGTGTCCCCGGTTTCTCCGGTGTAGGAAAACAGCACTGCTGCATCCCCAGGCTTCAGGCTGGCCGCCGTGACCACCTGAATGTGAGGGTCCAGGGATGTTTGGGTTTCCTTGCCCAGACGCTGAAACTTCATCTGGGCGTCCATGGCTACCAGAGCCGATACCCCCACCCCGTAAAAATCCACCCGGCGGGCTTGGTGCAGCAGGCTCACCACTTCTTCCATGTTCTCCATGTTCAACACAGACATGGTGTCTGTAATGGCTGCTTGGTTGTGCCGGGTCACAGAAGCGCAGATGGTGCGCAGATCATCCGTGGGCTGGATGTCCGCATAGGCCAGGGTTTCCTCCGGATGGGTGGCTGCCGCAATGGACAAGGCCAAGGAAAAGTCCTTGAAGCCTTTGTAGCTCAGCGTCCTGCACAGGCGCGCCAGGGTGGCGCTGCTGACCCCGCAGGCCTCCGCCATCCGGGAAATGGTGAGCCCAGACATGGCGTGGGTGTTGTCCAGCAAAAAGGCCACCGCCCGGCACTGGGCAGGGGGCAGTTGATCCTTCATCTGGGTCAGCCGTACCAGACAGTTGTCCACTCCGTGACTCCTTTGATAGCTTGTGGGGCAGGCACCTGAACAGGCGCTGTTTTTCCGCAAACCCGAAACCCTGATCCTCGCATCATTTGCAATGTGTTTTATGGCTTCGTCAGGTTTCGTCCTTTTATTGGCCTGATTATACAGGTTTCCTTCCTTTTTGGCAAGTAATTTTCAAACATTTTATTTTTTATTGAAAATATTTTTCAATCCGCATCCTTTTTCTTGACGTCAGCCCCTGCCCTTGCTACATTGTGAGCAAACAGTTGCAGGAAGGATCCTTATTCGGGAGGGTATATGCACATCGGTTTTGGTATTGACGGCGGCGCCACTCATTCTAGGCTGGTTTTGTTTGACGCGCAGACAAAAGATCGCCTCCTGACCCTGGATGGCGGCCCCAGCAACCCCCACAGCGCAGGCATGGACAAAGCCTGGCAGAATACAAGGACGTTAATCAAACAGGGCCTTGAGACCCTTCATCTGTCTGAGGAGCGCCTGGCGTGCGGCTGCCTGGCTGCCGCTGGCATGGGCCGGGAAAGCGAACAGGCGGCTTTTGCCGCCCGTTTCAGCGCCTGGTTGCCTTGCCCTGTCAAAGTGTGCACCGATGCGGAGGCTCTCCTGGCCGGCAGCCTGGAAAGCCTCCATGGCTATGCCCTCATCGCGGGCACCGGTTCCATGGCCCTAGGCAGAGACAAAGGGGGACGCCTGGTTCGCGCGGGAGGCCTGGGCCACATGCTGGGGGACGAGGGCTCCGCCAGCTGGCTGGGCTGGCAGGCAGTGCGGCGGGCGCTGAAAAGCAGCGAGCAGCGGGATCTGAGCACAGACCTGCTCCCGGCCTTGCAGGAGCATTTCGGGCTGAGCAGCCCCCAGGGCTTTGTGGACTGGTTTCATCAACAGTTTGACAAAAGCAGGGTGGCGGCCGCTGCCCCCCTGGTGCTGTCCGCCGCCGCCCGGCAGGACCCCTTGGCTGTTGATGTGGTACGGCAGGCTGCCCGGGCTTTGTACGGACTGATCCAAAGCGTCATGCGCCGGCTGCCTCTGGACGCCTGTCAGCTGGCGCTGGGCGGCGGTTTGCTGGAGCGTGACAACCTGCTGCGCCGGCAGCTGTTGGAGATGGTCTCCGCCGGCATCCCCAAGGCCGGGATTGTTTGCGCCAAAGCCGGGGACGCCGCCTGGGGCGCCTGCCTGCTGGCGCTGGACGCCTTGGAAAACAGGCCGCTTTCTAAGGAATACACTGATTTCAACGAAAGGGGTTCAGCATGAGAATACGCACCATGGTACCCGCACAGGATTTGCCCGCAGTTGTCTCCTTATGGAATGGATCTGTCCGGGCAAAGGAAGTGGTGTATGCGCCGCTTAGCGAAGCATACTTTACCAACAAGTTTATCAGCAACCCCAATTATTCGCCGGAGCTCTCCCTGGTGGCGGAGATGGATAACAAGGTGGCAGGCTTTATCAATGGGGTGTGTAAGAAGGTGTTCCTGCCAAAGGAAACCGCCCAGAACACCCCAGGCTACCCGACCTGTTTTTTTGTCCATCCCGCCTGTCGCCTTCAGGGCGTGGGCAGCCAGCTGGTAGCAGCCCTGTGCGCAAGAATGAAGGATGCCGGCAAAACCAGGGCGGCCTGCTCCGGCAACAACCCCATCAACCTGGACTGGACCATCCCCAACACCCCGGGACACGACCACAACAACGCCCCGGGCATGGACATGGAAAGCCAGGGCTATGAGTTTCTTTTGAAATGCGGTTTTGACGACGTGTACCGGGAAGTGGCCATGTATTTAAACCTTGCGGACTACCGGGCGCCCGAGGACCTGGCGCAGCGCAGGCAAAAGCTGTTGGACGAAGGCATCTACACCGGGCGGTATGATGTTTCCCTGGGCTACGAGTTTGACGGCATGTG
>DAITOE010000076.1:0-8428 GCA_036834245.1 Clostridia bacterium
CCCATGATCTGCAGCCGGTGGCGCAGCACGATCTCCCCGGGCAAATCCACGGCGATGTTCCGGGGGTTCAGTTCCGGGGAGCCCATGTCCACCTTCACCCGGGACACCTTTCCCTTGTCCGCCGTCAGCTCCAGCTGGCGGATGCCGGCCCTGGTGGCCAGGGTCAGCTCCGTCTTGTGGGTCATCCCCCGCTCATAGACGTATTTGCCGATGCAGCGGGCGGCGTTGCCGCACATCTCGGCCTCGGAGCCGTCGGCATTGAAGATGCGCATGCCAAAGTCCGCGGTTTCCGAGCTTTCAATCAGCACCAGGCCGTCTGCCCCCACGCCGAAGTGCTGCTGGCTCATCAGAAGGGCCTGGCGCTCGGGGTCCTGGACAATCTCCTCAAAGCAGTTGACGAAGATGTAGTCATTGCCGATGCCGTGCATTTTGGTAAAGCGCATATGTTCTCCTTTACATCTGCTCCGGGGCGTCCACCCCGATGAGGTAGAGCCCCAGGGCAATCACGTCTTTCACGGCCCGGGTCAGGGCCAGGCGGGCCTGGATGGCCTCGGGCGCCCCCTCCAGGATCCGGTGCTCGTAGTAATACTTGTTGAAGGCCTTGGCGATGTCCAGGGTGGCCCGGGTGACCAGGTAGGGCTCGTTCTCCTGCCGGGCCGCCTGCACCGCCTCCTTGAAGCGGGCCAGCAGGCGCAGCACGGCCTGGGCCTCGTCGTTGGTGAGGGCCTCATAATCCGGCTGGGCCGCCAATTCCGGCGCCCTGCGCAGCACCGAGCAGCAGCGGGCGTGGGTGTATTGCACATAGGGCCCGGTGTCCCCGTCAAAGTTCAGGGCCCGGTCCCACCAGAAGTCCATGTCCTTGATGCGGTTGTTCTGCAGGGTGGCAAAGACCACCGCACCGATGCCCACCGCCTTGGCGGCGGATTCCGGGTTTTGCAGCCCCGGGCTCTTTTCCCGGATGATGTCCAGGGCCTTCTCCTGGGCCCGGGCCAGCAGGTCGTCCAGGTACACCACCCGGCCCTCCCGGGTGGCCATGGCCTGGCCCTCAAAGCTGACCATGCCGTAGGAGACGTGCTCCATCTGGGTGCGGGCCCAGTCATAGCCCATCAGTTCCAGCACCTTGAACACCTGCTGAAAGTGCAGGTTCTGCTGGTAGGCCACCACGTACAGGCATTTGTCAAACTGGTAGGTGTCCTTGCGCCAGAGGGCGGCGGCCAGATCCCGGGTGGCATAGATGGTGGCGCCGTCGGACTTCAAAATCAGGCAGGGGGGCATCTTCCAGGCCTCCAGGTCCACCACCTGGGCCCCCTCGCTTTCCACCAGCAGGTTCTTTGCCCGCAGCTCCTCCACCACCCGGTCCATCTTGTCGTTGAAGAAGGCCTCGCCGTTGTAGGAGTCAAAGGTGATGCCCAGCAGGTCGTACACCCTGCGGGCGTCCTGCAAGGTCATCTCCTTGAAGCGCTCAAAGATGCTGAGGGCCTCCGGGTCGCCGTCCTCAATCTTCTTGAACCATTTGCGGCCCTCGTCCTCCAAGGCGGGGTTCCCTTCCGCCTCCTGGTGAAAGCGCACGTACAAGCCGGTCAGGGCGTCGATGCCGCCTTTTTCCACCATCTCCCAGCTGCCCCAGCGCAAAAAGGCGGCAATCATCTTGCCAAACTGGGTGCCCCAGTCCCCCAGGTGGTTGATGCCCACCGTCTGCCAGCCCAGGTGGCGGTAGATGCGGTTGAGGCTGTGGCCGATGGCGGTGGAATACAGGTGGCCGATGTGGAAGCGCTTGGCGATGTTGATGCTGGAATAATCCAGTACACAGGTCTTCCCGGCGTCGTCCACGCCGCCATAGCCCTTGCCTTTTGCAGCAACTTCCTCCAGCACATCCCGGGCAAAATGGGCCCTGTGGAAGAAGAAGTTGACATAGCCGTTCACCGGCTGGGCGCTGGCCAAATCCGGACGGTTCACGGCCCGGGCCACGGCCTCGGCGATTTTGGGGGGCGCCATGCGCAGGGGCTTGGCCAGGCGGAAGCAGGGGAAGGCAAAATCCCCCAGGCTGCTGTCCGGGGGCACCTCCAGGGCTTCCGGGCCGGGCAGGTTGTCTGCAGGGAGGTCCGGGAAGGCGGATAAAATGGCTTCCCGCAAAAGGTCTGTCACTGCCAGGCGCATGTCCATGATGGGCTCCTTTGTGCTTAAAATGCTGAATCATCATACCATATCGCGGCTTGCAGGCGCAACAGCGCAGGGCCGCCGGGCGGTTTGCAGCAGCCGGACAGGGAAGCCCATCAAAAAGGCGGACGCGCAGGCCCATGCCGCGCATCCGCCCCGGGGTCAGGCCGCATTCAGCAGGGGCTGTCAGCGGCTGCAGGGCCGGTTAGTCCCCCACAATCATCTTGATGATGGCCACGGCGTCCTGATGGTCCACCTTGCTGTCCTGGTTGGCATCCGCATTCTTCATGCTGGGGCAGGGGGTGTCCTTCACCAGGTAGTTCATCAGGCTGATCAGGTCCTCGACGTTCACCTCCAGGTCGTTGTTGGCGTCCCCGGGGATGCCCTTTGCCAGGTCCACAAAGGGGATGCTGTTTTTATCGGCATAGTCCTTGGCGGCGCTGGGCACATCCCCAAAGATGGTGACCGGGGCGCCTTTAAAAACATCCTCACCAAAACTGCTCACATGGGCCCTGATGGTGATTCTGTTCAGGCTCTTGCAAGAATAGAACGCAATACTCCCGATGCTGGTCACGCCGGCCGGCAGTCTGATGTCCCTTAAGCCGTCACAGTTCTGGAATGCACTTATTCCAATGCTGGTGACACCATCAGGGATGGTGATGCCAGTGAGGCTGGTGCAGCCTAAAAAAAGGCTGTTTTCAATCTCGGTCAGGCCCGGGGGCAAACCCACAGCGGACAGGCTGCTGCAGTCATAAAATGCCCTCGAGCCGATTTTCGTTACCCCATCCGGGATTTTGAGGTTCGTCAGGCTGCTGCAATGTTCAAAGACACCCCAGTCGATGCTGGTGAGGCTCTGCGGCAGGGTGATGCCGCTCAGTTGACCGCATCCCCAGAAGGCGCCGCCGTCCAGGGTGTGCAAGCCCTCCGGCAGGTTGATGCTGGCGAGCTTGCTGCACCCGGAAAAGGCATTGAGTTCAATCGATTGGATGCTGCCCGGCAGCACCACCTTGGCGATGCCGGTTTTTTCACTGAAGGCATTGCTGCCGATCCTCGTCACCGGCCTGCCTTCGATTTCCCCGGGCACCCTGACCTCCACTGCGCTGCCGGTATAGCCGGTGATGGTGATGCCGTCTGCGGTACGCTGATAGCTGAATTCCGCGGGCGGCTGGGGGTAGACCTTGAGGTTGAGCTCCGCCTTCACCCCGCTGCCGTCCTTAGCCGTGGCGGTGATGATGGCTGTGCCTGGGCTTACAGCCGTGACCAAACCAGTGTTGGCATCCACCGTGGCGATGGCGGGGGCGCTGCTGCGCCATGTTACGGTTTTGTTGGTGGCGTCATCCGGCAGCACCGTGGCGTTAAACTGTTGGCTGAGACCCACCTTCAGGGTGCTGATGTTGTTGGGCCGGATAGTAATCCCCGTCACCTTCACCACAGGTTTTAAAACCGTCACGGTGCTTGTTCCGCTCTTCCCGCTGCCGTCCTGGGCTATGGCGGTGATGGTGGCCGTTCCCGGATTCACTCCGGCAACCACGCCGGTGCCGCTCACCGTGGCGATGTCTTCTTTATCGCTGCTCCAGGTCACCTTCTTGTTGGTGGCATCGTCCGGCTTCACCGTGGCGGTGAGGGCTGCAGTCTTGCCCACCTCGATGCTGACGGTTTTGGGGGTGACGCTGATCCCCGTCACCGGCACCGCGTCCTTCGCAGTGAAGGAGACGGACTCAGAAACCACATAGTCCCTGGCGTTGTTTTTAACAACGAGGAACAGCCTATAATTTCCGGCTTCCTGGGGCGTGTGTACAATCTGGTTGCCGGTTAAGTCATCCCCATCCACCTCTACCATGAAATCGCCCTGCACCGTCCAGTAGGTTTCATAGCTTTGCCCGTCTGCGGGGTATTCCACCGCCACCTGCCATGTAAAAGGCTGTTTGACCGTTGTCACGGCGTCCTTCGGGCTCAAGGACTTGATCACCGGCCGGGGAGGGTCGAATCCACATTTCGTGCAGCGGCCCTCAACCCAATCATGGTTTTCGTCAGGCAAAATATCCATTGACGTAAAACCACCCGTTCGATAACCGCATTTGTTACAGCCTTCAAACACGCCCGACAGGACGGAATGCTGTTGATCATTCTTGTAGCTATACAACTCTCCGCTGCCGCCGCCGTTAAATGTAATCTCATGCTCGTGGTGCGTGATGTAGGTGCTGCTGAAGAAAGGACCCTCCAGGAAGAGCCACCAGCCGGCAAACTCCTCCCCGCTGCCAAAGGGGATGCTGCCAATCTTCCCCATATTGTTTTCCCCGTCCCATTGTTTCTCCACAACGCCAAACACCACACCGGTTTCAGGGATTTTTCTGGTGCTGATTAGGCTGTTATAGTTGTCGAACAGGGGGGTGTTTGGCTTCACAGTTTCGTAGAGGGTGGCGTCCGTCTCCTGGGCATATGCCGGGGGCGCAGGCAAAAGGGGCAAAGCCAGCAGGACAGCAAGAAAAAGCAGGGACAGTCTGTAAACCCGTATGTTCATGGGTTCCTCCTCTGTGGCGTATCGCTTGGTCCTCAGGTGTTCAGTCCGGGGGTTTATTTCACAATCTGGTTCACAATCCACACAAAGTCGTTCTCATCGGGCTTGCCGCCGCTGCCGTCGGCATCGGCGTTGATCATGCTGGGGCAGGGCTTTTTGCTGATGATATAATCCACCAGGCTGATCAGATCCAGGGTGTTCACGGTGTCGTCGTTGTTGGCATCCCCCCGCAAAACAGCCTTGGTCTTCCCGCTGGCCGCCGGGCCGAATTGACTCATCAGCAAGCCTTCCTCCGGGACTTGTTTGTAGTAGCGGTATTGATAGAAATAGGAGGTGTCCTTTTTCAGGCCCTGGTCCACAAACACCCGCCCATCCCCGGTGAAAGCCACCTGGTAGGTGCCGTTTGCGGCCTCCGAACGCCACAGGTCGTAGCGGTCCGCCCCGGGGATTTCCGGCATGGTAATCTGCAGGCTGTCCGCGGACAGGGTCTTCACCTCTGGCCGGGGCGGCACAGGCATCGGCACCACCTTGATCTCATCGCTGGGTACGCCTGTCTGGGCATAGAATTCATCCAGGCAGGGCGCCACGGAAAAATAATGAGCCTTGCCTGGCTCAACGCCAAACAGGCCGACTGGTTCATCGCATCCATAGTGATATACCTCGAATTTTCCGTTGCCTACTGCGATTCTCGCCCTGACTCTGTATTTCATGGCAGCTTTCACAGGTGTCCAAGTCAGTGTGAGGAGGGAGCCGTCATCTGACAATTCTGAGGTCAGAATCTTAGACTTGTCCAGCACGGTGATGGTGGCTCTCGGGCCATAAGGCCCCGGGTAGTCCTCGTTCTCATATTTCACAATGGAGACGCCCATGTAGTCATAGCTTTCGCCATATTCAGCATCCGTGTCCTCAAAAAAACTGTCCTCACCCTCGTAAACCGACAGGAAGAATTCTCCGTCATGACGTTTCCGGTACAGCGCATAGCTGGTGGCGAAGCCTTCATCCAGCATCTTGATCATCAACCCGTTTACTGTGCGGTCAATAGCCAGCTCAGGTCCCCTGGGGCCGGTGATCTCCCAGTACAGCGCGGCTGTGCGGGGATCTTCGTAGACATCGGGGTCGTAGTTGAAATAGGCCAGGGTCCGGTGGGTGCCCGGCATGGTGGCTTCCTGGTAGCTGTAGTCCTTGACGCTCAGGCCCTCCGGCGCCTGGATCACCTGCACCTTGTGGGGTTGATGGTTGAAACAGAACGGCTTGGCCGGGTCGTAGTCCCACTTCACCTGGCTCAAGTCGGCCTTTTTCAGCTTGGCTTCGACGGAGGAGAGGCTGTGGCCCACCGTGGAGGACCAGGGGCTCTCCCGCATGGCCTCCACCTTGACGGAGTAAAGCCCACCTTTGTTCAGGGTGTAGGTGAAGCTGTTGTCCGCGATGTACTTGGATTGATACACCTCTTCCTTCACCCCTCAGATCAAGGTGTACCGATAGCTGTTCGCAGGCGACGGGTCGCTGGTTGTCACCGTCCACCTCACCGTATCACCCACGGTACACTGGTCTTTGTTTGGCTTGACTTCCAGAACCTTGAATGCCGGGGCATTATAGCCGCACCGGCCGCAGGTTTCCCCTTCCCACACATGGGGTTCATCCAAGAAATTCGACTCTGTTGGCCGGCCCCAGTCTATGCCACAGGTGCAGCGCGGCTGGGTGATAGTTTTTACATGGTGCAGGTCCCTGTTGTAAGGAGAGTATTCCTGCCATACACGGGGCGTGCCAGCCGTGTTGTGGTAGTGGTACTGAGCTTGCGCCTCAACAGGGCTCAGCAGGGGCAGCACCAGCAGCAGGGCCAGCAGCAAGGATGCAAGAACTTTCTTTTTCATGGGTTTTCTCCTTTTATTTGGGGGTCTTAATGTCCGACGATGAGGTTGGCGATGTACACCAGGTCCGCCAGGTCCGGCTCGCCCCCGCTGCCGTTGGCATCGGCATTGCCCATGGAGGGGCAGGGGATGCCCTGGGCCAGGTAGTCCGACAGGCAGATCAGGTCCAGGGGGTCCACCCGGCCGTCGTTGTTGGCATCCCCCGGGATGCCGGTGTCCGGGCCCAGGGACAGGCACAGCCAGGCGCTTGCAGGGCCCGGGACGGGCCCTTCCTGTCCCATCAGGCAGGCGGCCACCCGGTAATAGGCGGCCTCCCCCGCAAAGGGCAGGCTGTCTGTGAAGGCCGGCTCAAACACCTGCTCAAACTGGTGGGCGATTTCCAGGGCGCTGTCCGGCCGGTCCGCCCGGGTCACCAGGTAGGCCCGGGCGCCTGCCACCGGCTCCCAGGCCAGGGCGACGCCCCCGCCCTCCGCCAGCCGCTGTGCAGCAAGGCCATGGGGAGGGTCCAGGCACACAAGATCCAGGGCAGGGCCAAAGGCGCCATGGTGGTACAGCCCCAAAAAAGCGGACTGGGCCACATAGCTGCGCATCCGGTATTGATAGGCCTGGCCGTAGGCGGCGCCACGGTCCAGAAAACGCATGTCCTTCCCGAAATACACCCGCTCAAAGCGCTCTTCCATCAGGGGGCTGCGGTGGATTTCCACCCCGTCGGCATAAGGGGGCGGCGTCCACTGGATCAAAACCCCCTCCCGGCTGCCCGCCAGCTGCATCCCTTCCGGGGCAGGGAGGAGGATGGACCAGGCCAGGGGCGGGACCTCCGGGCGACGGTACAGGCCGGCGTCGTACTGAAAAATGGCCCGGGCCAGCCGCTCCCCGGGCAGCGTGCTCCGGTTGTCCTCATAGCGGGCCACCTCAAGGCCTGCCGGCAGGCCCAGCAGGACCACCTCCTGCTCCTGCCCGTCATAGATGAAGGGGGCCCCGGGGTCGTAGGACCACCGGGTCTGGCTCAGGTCAAAATCACGCTTCTCCCCCTGAGCGCTGGGGGCAGCAGGGTTCAACGCCATCATCAGCAGCATCAGCACCGGCAGGATGCGCAAACCGAAACCTTTTTTCACGCGGATCTCCTCGCTCCGGCTGTGGGGCCGGGGTCTGTGAGGCAGGGGGCTTTGCGGCAAAAGGGCGATGAAGTTGTGACAGGGCAGCCAGTTCCTGGGGGCCGCCTCAAGCAGGCGGCTGTTCTGCCATTATTTTATGGCACGGCAGCCCCGAAGTATACCTACACCTTTGGGTAGGTTGTTGATATATAAGGGAAAATTGGCTGTTATTTCTCAGATAAAATATCGCCGGAAGCAGCAGGCACCCCGCCGCGCCCCATCATCATGCACGCCATTTTTTCAATGAACAGTAAAAACCGCGAACCAAGCATCGTTCGCGGCAACATTATTCAGTTCCCATCCTCACAAAACCTGCCACCCTCATCTGAAAGCATAAACGCCCCGAACCCACCCCTGAAAAATCGAAGATTTTTCAGGGAAAGGAGGAGCAAGGTCGCGTGTGGAAGGTGATTATTCACGGAGGATAATGCAATCAACCTGAAATATAAAACCGCCGCGAACAAAGCATCGTCCGCGGCAAACCCACAAGTTCCTAACCAACAAAACCCGTCACCCTCATCTGAAAGCAAAAACGCATCGAACCCACCCCTGAAAAATCGAAGATTTTTCAGGGAAAGGAGGAGCGAGGGAGCGTTGCGAAAACCCGGGCTATTCCGCAGAATGGCCCGGGTTTGAGTGAAGCGTACTCCGCTCCGACGTGGCTGGGGTGGCAGGGATCGAACCTACGAATACCAGAGTCAAAGTCTGGTGCCTTACCGCTTGGCGACACC